>CADBNW010000053.1 GCA_902796025.1 uncultured Eubacteriales bacterium | reverse complement strand
GCAGCGTCCGATCTACGAAGATATGGACAAGGACAAGGTCGCAATCATCTTAAACGTCACCATCCCGGATGAAAAGCCGACCTATCTTGAGGGCGAAAACATCGCCTACGTCTACGAGGTAACCAACGTAAGCGACCGCCCGCTGTACATCCTCTGGGTCTACCACATCAATCCCGACGGCTCGAACGGTGCGGATCTTGATTCCCGGGGCGTGACGATCAATGCCGGCGAAACGCTGTACTTCTACGACGACATATATCAGGTAACGAAGAACGACATAGAATCCTTCGCGCCGAACTTCACCCGCGAGTTTGAGGTCCACGCCTATCCGTCCGCCGCCGATGCCATCGACTGGACGAAAAAGGTCAAGAACAACGGCCCCGTGTACGTCACCACCCACATCGGCGACTCGTCTCTCTTGAGCCAATTGCATCTGTCTGCAACCCTCAAAAACCCGCAGCCTTCCTACTCTGAGGGCGAACGGGCTTACTTTGACGTAAGCGTCACCAACAATTCGGATGAAGCGTTCAGCCTGAATGACAGCTGGTATAAGGCCCCCAGCGGCTACAGAATCTATGAATGGTACATCACGACTCTGCAGCCCGGCGAAACGCAGACCTACGAGACCTTTTACGACGTGATGGAGGAGGACATCGAGTTAAGCACGGATGAGATATGCCTTGAGTTCCAGTGCAACGGCTGGCCGACGCGCCTCACCCTCGGCTATGATTCGGGGCCCCTCATCTACAGCAACATCGACGTGGTGCCGGTGCCCCTTGGCGAAGAGGGCGAGGACATCGGCGACATGGAGCTTGTGGTTGAAAAGACCATCAAGGGCGTAACAGAGGACGAGGCCTACCCCTCCTATACCGAAGGGGAGGTCGTCACCTTCGTTGTGAGCGTCTCAAACAGCCAGTCCTATCCCCTCTACGACGTGGTGATCACAGACAAAGACAGCGCCGGAAACAGCGTGATCCTGGGCTCCTGGGAGGTCTTTGAAGGCGGCGCTAACGTGGAATTTGAGTACACCCACACGATCTCCCAGGCTGACTGCCAGGCGAGCGTTTACGAAAACACAGTCATCGGCACATGGTACTCCAGTGAAACCGATCGCGATTCGGGCGAAGATAAGAACCTGATCGACGATACCGTGACCGTGGAAACCTGGTTTGAGCCCAGCGACATGGAGCTGAACGTCACCAAGACGGAGATCAGCGCGCCCCTGAACGGTTCTTACTATACCGAGGGCGAGACCCTGGTCTGCCGGATCGACGTGTGGAACAGCCAGGGATATCCTCTGTACAACGTGACCGTGGACGACAGGGACAAGGAAGGGATCCTGCCCCTCTCCCTCTGCCCCGGGAACCTTGAACCTCATCAGTCGCTTTCCTTTACGGTAAGCCATGTGATCGACGCCGAGGACTGCGCAAACGGCTATTACGAAAACACTGCCTACGGGCGCTGGACCGAGGAACCCGATCCCGAGTCCGAGATCTTCGAGGTGAGCGACAACGTCACTGTGCCCTGCGAAGCGCCTTCTGGCCTCACCGTCGTAAAGCAGGAGACTTCCGTGCCCGCAAACGGCCTGTATTACGTGGAGGGCGAGACGGTCTGGTACAGCGTGACCATCACAAACAACACCAAACTTTATCTGTACAAGCTCACGCTTGACGACGAGCTGCTGCCCGGGGGCACGGTTTTTGACGAGCTCAAGGCTCCCCTTGCGCCGGGCGCTTCCGTCACGGTGGAATACAGCTATACCGTTAAGGATATCGACGTGATGATGGGCAAGATCTTCAACCTGGCCTTCGTGACCGCGGACGGCTACATAACGAACGATATCCACAGCAAGCTTATGAAAAGGTTCGCTGTCGAATCGAATGAGGTCAGCGTGCCCACGGGCAAGTATCCGGACGACGTGGTTCCCGGCACGGTCGAGCTCACAAAGTCCCTGATGGGCGGCCCCGCGAACGGGGCTTGCTACCAGGTGGGCGAGCCTGTCATCTTCCAGGTGAGCATCGAAAACCACTGCGACTACCCCGTCACCGACGTCCAGGTATTCGATCCGATTCTGGGCGAGGGCGATTCCGCCATGCTGGAAACGGACTTCACCCTTCAGCCGGACGAGGGCCACGGCTACGTTGTGACCTACATTCCCACGCAGGAGGACGCGGACAACGGCTTTGTCATAAATGTCGCGGAGGGCAACTATTATGACAGAACCACGGGCGAAACCGTTTCGATCATATCGAACCCCGTCACTGTGGATGTCGGCCAGCAAAAGGGTGTGCCGGAGCTTTCCCTGATGAAATACGTAGCAAACACCCCGGCCAACGGCGCGTTCTATCAGGAGGGTGAGACCATCACCTACAGGTTCATCCTGACCAACCACTCAAACGTTCCGGTCTACAGCGTCGGCATCTACGACCCGCTGAACGTGGTCGGCGGCGAGATCGCGCCCGTGTATAAGACCACGACCCTAGCGCCCTACGGAACGCTTGAAGCGTATTTCAGCTACACCGTGACCCATGAGGACATTGAAAACCTGACCGACATCATCAACCAGGGCCTTGCGGAATACTATCCCGATCCGGACGGCGAGGACTATACCATCTTTTCCAACACCGTCATAACGCCCATCGGAAAGGAGCTTCCGCCAGAGCCCGAGCTTCCGTATATCAACATGACCGTCACCAAGACCGCGGTCAACCCGCCCGCAAACGGCCAGTGGTACGTGGAGGGCGAGCAGGTGGTGTTCATGATCACCTTCTCCAATATGGGAGACGTACCGCTGTATCTTTCCGACTACTATGACGAGGTCATCAATGCCTCAAATTCCTCTGGCTTTACCGTGGATCTTTCCGATGCGGAAATCGCTCCTCACACTTCGGCGTCCTACTCCTACCCCTACACCGTGACCAAGGAGGACGCGGAGGGCGGCTTTGTACGAAATGAAGTGGAGTTCTTTGCCTGGACGGAAATCGAGCCTCTCGGCCGCCTGGATTTCTATCCCTGGACCCACACATCCATCCGCACCGGTCCGGGCGAGCCGGAGATCCTCGAATACCCCGTCGCCTATAAGTACGAAACCAGCACGCCCTTGAACGGCTATGCCTACACCGAGGGCGAATTTGTGGAGTACGACATCGTGCTGTACAACCCGACCGGCAGAACCTTCACAGACGTGGAATCCTACGACATCCTGCTGACCGACGTGGGCTTCTATCTGAATTATGATGGAACGCTGGTCAGCGCGCCCATCGTGAAGCACGTAACCTACAAGGTAACAGCCAGCGATGTGCTCATGGGCTATGTCTACAACATTGCATGGTTCACCATGAAGGACGAGGACGGAAGCCCCGTCAACGTCACTTCCGACGAAGTGGTCGTCGACACCACCTCCGCCCCGCCGCCGCCCCATACCGGCGGCAAGATGAGCTGCCAATACCGCCTCGTCGCCGAGGGTGAGGGTGCGGCCTCCTGGAAGAACGACTACTGCTTCGAGCATGCCTCGCTCGAAAAGCGCGTGAACGAAATGCTCATGGCGTCCGACAGCCCGCTCGACCGCGAACGCGCCTGGAGCAGGGCGGCGGAACTGTGGCTTGAATCCCTGACGAAGCTCTATGAGCGCCGCATCGCCGCTGCCAGCGCGCAGCAGCAAAGCGCCCTCAAAGACGACTTGACCGCCGTCGGCGCTTACTTGAGCGCCCTGAGAGCGCGCCTCGAAGCGGAGGGCACAAGCGCCCTCGAGATCGACCGCACGCTTGCAAACGTCACCCGCGATCTGTGCTGCGAAGCGTGCTACACCTTCGGCCACGCGCCCGAAAAGCGCCTGGATGCAAGCGGCAGCGCAGCCTTTGAGCAGCAGCGCCAAAGCGCGCTCCGCTGCGAGGTGCAGTACACCTCGTCCGCCGCGTTCTTCACCAAGGAAATGAACGTGTGCGACGCCCACGCGCCGCTGCTGAAGGCCGTAAGCCGCTCCTTCCAGGCCGCCAGCGACGACGAGGCCCTGAAGGCCGTCGCCTTCGACCGGATGCGCGCCCTGTGGCAAAACACGCTGAGCGGCGAGTATCAGGAGAAGATCGCAAAAGCCGATCCGCTGCTTAAGCACCAGCTCCTAAAGGAGCAGGCCGCCTTTAACGCCTGCACCCAAACGCGCGCGGCGCTGTACGCCCTGCTGTATCCCGAAAGCGAGCTGACCCAAAAGGAGCTTAGCGCAAATCTTGCCTATCACAAGGCGATCGAATTGTGCAGATAGCTCTCCTGCTCCAAGCAGAAAGCCGGGGCGCATCCAAGCGGTGCGCCCCGGCCTTTTCGTGTGTAAGCGTTCTTTTTGCAGATCGCTCTACGGGTCCCAAAACAGCAGCTCTTCCCCGCGCAGCTTGTTTACGGCCTCGATAAAGAAGTAATCCGCATAGGTCATCGTGATGTGCCGCCCCTTGAGGTCATGGTAGGCTGTGGTGCACTTGGTGAAGATCGCGGGATCGTCCTCGGCCCAGTTGGCGGCGTCCGCCTCCTGCGCCTTCAGGATGCAAAGCGCGGCGTCAAAGTAGCGCTTGCCCTCCACCTGGGGCAATTGCCTTGCAAGCTCGATCAGGCCGCAGGCTGCGATGTTGCCGGCGGCGTTATCCAGCACGTTCTCCCCTTCCGGCTGGCGAAAGTCGCATCGCGGCAGCCAGTCGTCGCAGCACTGGTCAATAAAATAGTTGGCCACGCGCTTGGCCGCGTCCAGATACTCCGCCTTGCCCGAAAGGATGTAGCTCAGCACAAAGCCGTACAGCGCCCAGCTCTGGCCCCGGCTCCAGCTGGAGCCGGACTGGCAGCCCTGCCCGCCGGGATTGTCCATGTATTCGCCGTTTTCAGGGTCAAAGATCACGATGTGGTTGCAGGAGCCATCCGGGCGGATAAAGTACTTGATCGTCGTATCCGCGTGGTTCATGGCCATCAGCTTATAGCGCGGATCGGCGGTCTGCCTGCTTGCCCAGTAGAGGATGGGCAGGTTCATCATGCAGTCCACGATGGCCCAGCCCGCCCGCTCCACCTGGTTCCAGGCGCGCAGAAAGCCGTTGGGATTGTAGCGGCAGGCCAGCATGTCGGCGGCGTAGAGCGTGCGGTCGAAGCTGTCCTGATTGTGCTCCAGATGATAGCGCACGCCCGAGTGGATCAGCCACATAAAGCCTACGTCGTGGCTCAGATTTTTGAAATCCTTCAGCGCGTCGTCCAGCATTGCCTCCGCGCGCAGCGCCTCCGCTCGGAAAGAAGCGTCGCCGGTCATCAGATACATCTGCCACATGCTGGCCGGCCAAAAGCCGTTTGTCCAGCCGCCGATGCGCGTTTCCTTCCACTGCCCGTTTTGGGTCGTGTAGGGCATAAAGCTTACCTGCCGCGCCTTCTTTATGCCATAGGCCATCTTGCGGGCAAGCTTACAGCTGATCTCCTCCAGCCACTCCTTGTCGGCAAACGCTGCGCGTATATCAAATGTCGCCATACTAACTAAACCCCTTTCCAACAATAATCCAGTTTTCACAAGAGCCGTTGTCCAAACACCACATCCCCGGGGTGGCCTGGAGGGGCCGCAGCCCCTCCACCTTCAATCCGCAGGGGCGGCTTTGCCGCCCCGAGGACAGCGATTTTTGTGCAGGGAGCGCAGACGACCGGAACAAATAATCGCCACCTTACAGTTTTTGCGCCCGGAAAATCCCGCAGGATTTTCAGCAAAAACTGCCATCCTCTCGCCCCTCCGCCTTCCATTTATCGTTTTGAGCAACCAACCAATCCGGTCAACCTAACCAACCGCTCAAAATGAATCTCCGATTCATTTTGAGCGATATTCTACCCTTTTACCGCCCCGATCATGACGCCCTTCACGAAATATTTCTGCAGGAACGGGTAGATGCAAAGCACCGGCACGGTCGTCAGCACGATCGCCGCGTACTTGATGGACTCGGCAAATTCGTTCACCTGGTCGTTTTCAGTGGCGGCGGAGTTCAGGGTGTTGGAGTTTGCGATCAGTACCGCGCGCAGGATGTTCTGTATGGGCAGCTTCGCGTTTTCCTGCAGGTAAATGGAAGCGTTGAACCAGGCGTTCCAGTGCCCAACGCCGTAGTACAAAAGCAGCACCGCGATGGTGGGCATGATGAGCGGCAAAATGATTCGGAACACGATCACAAAATCGTTGGCCCCGTCGATGTAAGCGGACTCCGACAGGCTGTCCGGCACGGCCTCGATGGCCGTGCGGCAGATGATGGAGTTGTAAACGCTGACTGCGCCGGGCAGGATGAGCGCCCAGAGGCTGTTGTACAGGCCAAGGTCGCGGATGTTCAGATACGCCGGGATCATGCCGCCGGAAAAGAACATCGTAAACATGATGATAAACAAGATGGGCTTTTTCAGCAGCACGTCCTTGCAGCTTAAAAAGTAGCCGCAAAACAGCGTAAGGATGATGTTGATGGGCAGGGAGACCGCCATCACGATCATGATGTTTTTATAGCCGCTCAAAAGCAGGGGATGGGTAAAGGCCAGGCGGTAAGAGCCGACGTTAAAGCCCACCGGCCAAAAGAGCGAGCCCTGATGGGTCAATAGATACGTGTTTTTTGTAAACGACGCGCAGATCACAAAGTACATCGGGTACAGCGTGACCGCGCAGAGCAAAAGCAGCAGCACCGTGTTTACAAAATCGAAGATGCGATCCCCCATCGTGCGGCCGATCAGCTTGCTGCGCGCTTCTTTTTCGTTCTTCATGTGCGCCTCCTCTAAAACAGGCCGCTTTCGGTCGTCTTTTTGCTGAGCTTGTTGGTGATAAGCAAAAACAGCACGTTCACCAGCGTGTTGAATAAGCCCACCGCCGTGGACAGCGAATACTGCTGGTTTTGCAGGCCCATGCGGTAGGTGTAGGTGGAAAACACGTCTGCCACCTCATAGGTGCTGGTGGTGTAGAGCAAAAGCACCTTTTCGTAGCCGACATTCAAAATGGAGCCCATGCGCAAAACGAACAGCACCATGATCGTCGGCAAGATGCCCGGGATCGTGACGTGCAAGATCTGCTGAAAGCGGTTTGCGCCGTCGATGCGCGCGGCCTCGTACTGGCTTACGTCGATGCCTGAGAGCGCCGCAAGGTAGATGATGGAGTTCCAGCCGATGTTCTGCCAGATGCCGGAGATGACGTAGATCGGCCGAAATGCCTTTACGTTTATCAGAAAGTTCTGCCTTTGCCCGCCAAAGAGCACGGCGATGTTGGAAAACAGGCCGTCCTGCTGGCAGTAGATGGTGATGATGGAGCAGGTGACCACCAGCGAAATAAAGTACGGCATGTAGGTGATGGTCTGCACCACGCGCTTGAATTTGGTGTTTTGTACCTCGTTTATCATAAGCGCCAGCAAAATGGGCGCGGGAAAGCCAAACAGGATGGACAGGGCGCTCAGCGTAAAGGTGTTTCTAAGCAGCCTGAAAAAGTAGGGATCCTTGAAGAAGGAGCGAAACCACATCAGCCCCACGTATTCGCTGCCGGAAAAGCCGCGCGTGGTCTTGTAGTTTTTAAAGACGATCAAAAGCCCGTACATGGGCTTATACGCAAACAGCGCCAGATACACCAGCACCGGCAGGATCAGCACATACTTCCATTTGTTCAGTTTATAGTCCCTGGAGATCCTGCGGCCAAGGGACATCTCTTTTCTTTCGCCGCGTGTGACCATAAGCATTGTCCCCTTTTTTCACTGCGCCCGGGCGCGGATTGTATATAAGAAAAAAAGGCAAAGGGAGGGGGAAACGCGTTCCCCCTCCGGTTAATCTGTTTTTAGCGCGCCAGATACCTGTCGTAGCAGGCCTGACGGATCTCGAGGATCCTCGAAAGGTTGTAGGTCTCGTAATTGGCCAGATACGCCGCCCAAACGTCGTCGTCGTCGATGTCCTCCTGGCCGGTCACGAACTTGGCGAAGGACTCGCTGGCGTAGGTGCCGATGTTGGAGGCGTTCAGCAGGGACAGTTCGTCGTTTTCGGCGACCGTGAAGGTGGTGCCGTTTGGCCACTTCCAGCCGGAGGAAACCTCGGTGGGCACGGAGTAGAACCAGGTATCGTTGGCGGCGACCGCTACGGGGCTGTTCTTAAGGTACAATAGCTTTGTTGCCTGGATGCAGGCGGAGCCCCAAGTGGCGCCGTTGTACTTGGTCATGGGGTCGGTGTCGGTGTCCTCGGTGACCAGGGGCAGGAAGGCGGGCTCGCCGTTTTCGTCATAGTCCCAGGATACGCCCTGTACGCCGAAGTTCCAGTACAGGAAGCCCTCCTGCGTGTAGGCGTAATCCAGCACCTGCAGGCACAGCTTCATGGTTTCCTCGTCGGCGGTCTTGCTGATCATGTAGGTGTAGCCGCCGATGCCGCTGCCGCCGAAGATGGAGCTGATCTGCCCGTCGTCGTCGGTGGGATAGGGAATGCCGATCCAGGTGCCCTCGCGGCCCGCGGCGACCTCTTCCTTGTTCCAGTTGTTCAGCTGGCCCATGGAGGTCATGGAGATGCCCACCTGATCGTTGTGCACCTTG
>CADBNW010000052.1 GCA_902796025.1 uncultured Eubacteriales bacterium | reverse complement strand
GCGTGGGATTGACTTGCCATGGGCAAGTCAACCTTCCGCCCCGAGGACGATTTTTGCGAAGCAGAGCTTGCCCTGCGAGAGCAAAAACTGCGATCCTATCGCCCATCTGCCTACAGACTGTCGTTTTGAGTAAATCGACTATTCGATCAACATAGCCCCCCGATTGAAATGAATCTCCGATTCATTTCAATCGATGTTTAACTGTCTTTCCACATACTAAGCCAGCTTCTTCGCGCCGTGTCGCTGAGCCCGCCCTTGGGGGCGATGCCGATGGCGGAATAGTGCTTTTTTACGAAGGCCTGCATTTCCTTATCGTCGACGCTGTCGAAGATCTCCTTGATCAGGGGCTTATTGATGTCCAGCATGCGCTTAAGGCCCAAAATGGCGTACTCCGCCTGGGGGAAGCGGATGAGGCCGAGGATCGCCCTTTCGATGCGGGCGCGCTGCTTGCTGTCCGCGCCCTCCGCGGCGTCCTCCGGGATCTGGGCCCAGTCGACCACGCGGCTGACCAGCAGGGACAACTGGCGCGGGTCGGAGGGGTAAGTTACCCTGCCGCTTAAGATGTCCTCCATATCGTCCACCTCGACCATTTGCTCAAGGAACGCCAGAAACTGGGCGGCCTCCACGTCGCCCACATTTCCACGGATCTTATTGCGCACGACGGGCTTTTTAAAGTCGCTGTCCAGCTTCAAGATGTCGCTGACTCGCTCCCAGGAGCGCGGGGTAGCGAAGACCATGGCGTCCACGTCGTGGCTTTGCGTGTGCAGCGAGGAGGGGTTGTAGGTGAGATAATCCACCACATAGGGATGTACGCCGTACTTGAGGGCGAAATCCTCCTTCCACACCTCAAAGTCGGAGTCGATATAGTGGATCTCGAAGCGGTCGGCCAGAGGATCCGCAAGGCGGATGTAGACGCCGTCGTCGTCCTCCCGGTTGCCAAGGGCGATCACGAAGGTGCCCTCGGGCAGCTGGTACTGGCCGATGCGCCGGTCCAGGATCAGCTGGTAGGCCGCTACCTGCACACGCTTGGTGCAGGAGGTGATCTCGTCCAACAGCAGGATGGTGTTTTTGCCGTCCCGCTCCTCGTTTGGCAAAATGTCCGGGGCCAGCCACACGGTTTTGGTGCGGCTCTCGTTTGGGTAGATCAGGCCGCCGATCTCCACCTCGCTCATTTGCGCCAGGCGGATATCGATGACCTTGTAGCCGTATTTTTTGCCGATCTGGCGTATGATCTGGCTTTTTCCCACGCCCGGCGCGCCAAGCCCCAAAATGGAATGCCGCAGCTTGTGTTCGATGTTGAATTCCACGGCTTCACGAAATTCCCTTATGTTCATATACCGTCTCCTTTGAAGCGGCAGACCCTGCCGATTTGTTTATAGATGCGGTTTTCACTGTTATTACAAAGCACCAGAATGGTCCTTCTGGGATCCAGTGTTTTGGCAAAGTCCTTCGGCGGAACGCCAAAGTACCCGTCGGTCAGGATCAGAGCCACGTAGGGGCGCAGCTTCTTTTCCTGCACGTAGCGGTATACGCAGCTGATGTCCGTGCCGCCGGAATGCCGGGGCTTTGCGCTTAGCAGCTGATCCGGCCTGCGCAGGCGCAGATATTCGTCGGTGACCTGGGTATCCCAGTAGCACAGGTTCAGTTCGCAGTTAAAGTCCCGCACGATGCGGTGAAGCTCGGTGATAAAGCGGTTCATGTCCTGCGCGGAGATCGAGCCGGAGCTGTCCACAAACGCCCATACCTGCTCCAGCTCTCCCTCCTCCGACAGGCAGTGCCCCGGCAGGATCAGATCCATGTGCAGATACTTGCGCTCGGGTGTGGCATAGGAGGAATCCTCCGACACGGCCTGGGTGAGATAGTCCTTGAGAATCTGCCGCCAGTTGATGGGCTTTGGTCCCGCAAGCAGCATAAGCTCCCTTGGAAGGGCAAAACTGCCGTCCGTGCCGCGCTTGTTTGAGCCAAGCGTCTGCTTGAGCAGCGTCTGGATGTCCCTTTTGGCCAAAGCAAGCTCCGCCTCGCTTAAGGGCGTGCCGTCAGCGTGCGTGGGGAAAAGCAGATCCGGCTCGTCCACGAGCATCCTTGTTGTTTTTCCAAGAAGCTCCTTTATTTTTCCGCTCTCCACAAGGGTGTAAAGGTCCTCCACGCTTTGATGCAAATTGGGCTTTGAAAAAAAGCCTTTGGGCGGGCGCTTTAAGGCGAGGCTGTCCATTGTGCCGGGCAGGGAGCGCGCAAAATCATCGACCATGCGGTTTACCACGATGTCCGCGGCGATGTTCCAGCTTTTCGCGTTGCGCTCCGCGCCCCGCAGGGGATGCATCAGCAAAATATGCATCAGCTCGTGCATGAGGACATAGCGCCGCTGCGCGGGCTCCAGGGCCACAAAAAAGCCGGGGTTTATGTAGATCGCGCGGCCGTCCGTGGCAGCCGTCGGCACCTCTTTGCTGAGCTTCAGGGGAAAGTTCAGCAGCAATTCCGCGTAAAAGGGCTGGTACATCAAAAGACTGGTTTTAAAGGTCTCCAGCTCCGAAAGCAGCTCCTGAACGTTCATCCTTTATCCTTTCCGGGGTCGTAGAGCTTTTTGCCCCCAAAGCCCGCGTACACTGCCCCGTCCGGCTCGATCACCAGCCCCCGAAGATAGGAACAGGGCAAATTTGAATTGGTCTGCCTGCCGTAAAACTCGATCAGCTGTCCATGGTCGTTTGCGTACACCCCGTCACGGCAACGGCAATACGCGCGGTCGCGGTACCCGCGGGTAAAGAGCAGGCGTTCGTCGCCCTCCCTAAGCACCTTGTCAAACTCCACGCTGTGCGTGCGGGCGTACTCGTTTACAGGGGCCGCGGTAATGAAGGACACCTTCGGCGCGCCAAGCTCTATGGCAAAGTCCAGGTAGCGGTGCGCGTCGTCCGGGGTCTCCACAAAGCCTTTGAGCAGCATGCAGTTCAAAACGAATATGGAGGGGCAGGCGGCGATCGCCTCCTTCAAAAGCGCCGCAGAGGGCATTTCGCGCCCGAAAATGCGCTGGTTCACCGCGTCGTCCCAGTGGTGTCTGCTGATGTGGATGGCGTCGATCATTTCAAGGGACGGCAGCTGACAAAGCCGCAGGGCGTTAGTGCCATTGGTATCCAGGGTGATCTCCATTTCATAGCCAAAGAGCGAAAAGATCATGGAGATGATGTCCTGCAGGGTCTCAAAATACGTCGTGGGTTCGCCGCCCGTGATGCTTATGCCCCGCACACAGCCCTCGGCCTTTAAGCGCGTCAGGCTTTTTTGAAGGGCGTCAAGGTCGATTAGCGCCCGATCGCTCGTGGGCTTTGCGATGCAAAAGCTGCAGGCGGCATCGCAATAGCGGGTGGGCAGGATGGACAATTGAAGCTGCACGTTTTCGGGCTTTGGACGGTAGACGCCGCCCTCCGGGGCGCAGATATATCCCTTCACATCCACCTCCTGCCCCAGAAGGCGCACGCGGCGGATCCAATCTGTACTACAGAAGCGAGATGAATCTGTGTTTTGCATAAATCTCCTGTGAAAGGGTACGGTTAGTGAGATATCCCTTCCGATCACACACGGCGACGTCCTGCCGCCAGTAGAGCATATCGCTGTCGGAGGTAAAAATGTTTCGGCTGTAGAGGTAATAGGTCTGCCCCCCAAAGCGTATGGGGCAAAGCGCCGGCGTAAAAAGCCGGCAGCACTGTGCCGTGACGCTGACGCTCGCTTCTAAAGTGCCGCGCGTGCCTGCCAAAATGGGCGGCGCGTCCATGGAAGTCAGCACCATCACGCCGGGAATGGCCTGTTTGTCGTACTCTGAAGCGGACTTCTTCCAAAGCCGGTCGTTATTGAGCTCAGCCTCCGGGTCGTGAAAGCCCAGATCCCCCTGGGAGATCATCTCCCGTATCACCTGCTCCTCCTGTGCATGGGTGCGGCCGGACGAAAAATCCAGGCAGCCGTAAGCGGAGCTGAAGTCCTTCAAAAAGGACATGCTGGGGTCCACTCCGCCATTGTTTACGTTTATGGGGATCATGAACATGATCCGCAGCCCGAAGGGGATATGCACAGCCCATCCTACTGAATCAAGCAGCTTTTCAAGGGGCTGCATTTCGCTGAGCTTCAGCATGTCCCGCGTCAAAAGCAGCCTTCGCGCCGCGGGCGGGCCGTAGCACAGGCCCCTGCTCAGAAACTGGCAGCTTTGCGGGGTTATGGACCGTCTTAGCACCAGCTGTCTTACGCGCACACCCGGATTAGAGGCGCAGCGGAGACTTTTAGGCAGCACCAGCTGCTCCAGGTTGAAATTTTTCGCGCTGATACAGCTTTGCTCCAGATGGGTATAGCCCTCCTCCACGCGCACGCTGACGGCGTTCATCGCAACGACCGAGCCGGAGCCTACGACGCGCAGCGCGCTGCCGGGCACGGGAGCGTGCGGCACGACTACTGTTTGTCCGCTGGAAACGAAGCGCAAAAGCGTATCGCCAAGGCCAAGCACGCTGTCGGTAAAAATTTCGTCCTTCATGTCCTTAGCACCTGCCCTGGCGGTACCCGGCCTCCCTCCGCGCCTCCCGGGCCGCCCGTACCGCCCGCCGCACGGAAGCCTCCGTTTGATCCTGCGTGGTGGAAAGCGTGCGCCGCAAAGCGCCAAAGCCTTCCTCTGGAAAATCTGTAAACGCATCCTCGCACAGGACGTCCAGCAGCTTTAAAAATGCGGGGTCGGCATTTTGCTCTGCCAGGATCCTGCGCAGGTTTTTAAGCGCAAGCTCTGCCTGGCGATAGCTGGGGCTGGTATCCACGATGCGGCGGATAAAGCGAATGAGGGTCTCCTCAGTCATCGGCGGCCTCCTGATGGGATTCGTTCAGCAATTTGCGCAGCGCCTCCAGCGGGATGCGGCGCTCAAGGCAAAGGACGGCTAAGCGATAGACCTCGTCAAAATCGCTCATGCGGCCCAGGCAGTTAAGCGCGTGCCAGCCGCAAAGCAGCTCAAAGGGGCCAAGCTGCCCGAGCCACAGTTCCTGCGCGCCGGGATCCACTGCTGTAAGGCGCTGGGTACAGTTCGACACAGCTTCGTCCAGCGCGGGCAGAAATTGGCTTTGTTCATCCTGAAGCGACGGGTCGAAGAGCTTTTGCGCCAGGGGCTCCGGTTCGTTCAGGGAAGGAAATACCGTCACAAGCAGCGAAAACAGCTGCCTTTGCCCGGCAAGATGCGTAAGGGCCTCGCCCCGGGCGATGCCGTTTTGATCCAGCAGGCGCTTTGCCAAAAGCTGGAACTGGCGCTTTTGATCGAGAACGCCCTTTAAGCAGCCGATCAGATCCCTGTAAAGCTCCTTGCGCGGATCAGTTGCGGCAGCGGGCTTTGGGGAAGCAGCGCGCTGCCAGGAAGTGCCCGAAGGCGTTGGCCGGGCAGGCCCGGGAATAGAGGCGGCTGAAGAGCTTCCGAAAGGGCTGACGGGCGGCTGGGATAGCTGAGGCTTTACCGCAGCACGCGGCGCTGCCTGCTGGGTTTGAAGGGGCATGCTGCCAGGAGCAGACGCGTTGCTGCGATCAGCGGTCTTGCTGCTGCGAACGTGCACTACGACAATATAGGTGATCACCGCAAACAATCCCAGCCATATAAGAACCGCGCTGCCCGGATCCTCTTTGCGGAGCATTCGAAGCAATACTGCAAAAAACAGCGAAAGACACAGGGTGTAAAGCAGGGTAAACAGGCGGTTTCGCCTGGAACGCACGGACCAGCAGGTATAGGCGATCAGGATCAGAAAGTACAGGGAATCTCCTAAATACAAGACAGGGCTGTGGTCCACGACGATCCGAAGCGCCAGGCCAAAGCTGCATCTTAGCATCAGCAGCACCAGGAGGACATGCTTCCAGGTAAAGGCCGCCTTTTTCTTGCCGGAGGGCTTTTGCGCGTTCATGCGTTTTCTCCATTTTGGCGGCTGAGCCGGATCCAGTTGATCAGCCCCAGCACAGCCACGATCAGATAAATGGATCTCTTGGCCAGGTACACCGCATCAAAGTGCGCGATGTACAGCGCCACGGTGACAATGTCGGTAATGATCCACCAGCAGTATTGCTCGCGGTAGCGAAGCGTCTGCAAAAGGGTGGCCGTGACACCGATGGCCACAGTGGCGGCGTCCAGCCATAAAACCAGTCCGTTGTCCAGCCAGCTGACGGAGGCCGGGAAGAAGGACCGGTCCAGCCGGGCAAGACAAAGCAGCAGCGCGTGAAAGCCCACCGTAAAGCCCGCGACCCCAAGCGCCACGCAGGCGTTTGCCGGGAGGGAGAGCCTGCGCGCCCTGGTCCTTTCAGGGCTGGCCTTGTCCCGGTTGCGCGCCCAATGGAGCCAGCCGATCACGCCCATGGGCAGGTACAAAAACAGTTCCAGCGCGAAGGTGCCCCAGATGTGCCAGTAGAAAAGATAAACGATGTAGACCAGGGTGTTTATAAGGCCGAAAATGAAATTGCTGACCTGTGCCCTGGCGCAGAAAAATACGCACAGCACCCCTGCCACGGCGCTTACGAAGTTGACCGCCGTGAGCCAGGGAGGATTTCCGCCGGGCGAGGGGCTGATAAATGCCCGCAGCATCGCGTGCAGGGCGATCAGCACCATCACAGAAGCCATGAGCCATTCGTACCATTTGAGCCGGGAGAAGGAAAGCTTTATATCTTCAAGCTCCCGGCGCCTTACACGATCCATTTATCGCAGTCTTCCTCTCCAAGTCTCAGGGCCGTGCCGCTGATGGGGTAGTAAAAGCGGGGCGGATCCACCAAGATGTAATCCGCCCAGGGGTACGCCCGGGCAAAGTACGGAGCATAGGAGGGCTCGGAGCCAAACACCGCTTCAAAGTGCCCGCAGGCCTTCAGCACCAGGGGCGTTTCCGCGTCCCAGTCCTCCTGATCGTCCGGCGTGCGGCAGCGGGAGACGTCGATCAGCAGGGTCTTTACGTTGCCAAGGCGCTCGGCGGCTGCAAGCATGTGCCTTAAACGGCTTTCAGGGCTCAAAAGCTGCCTGTCACAGGCGTTTGCGGCGGAAAGGATCTCCTCCTCCTGCACGCAGCCCACCATCAGCAGCTGCCACACCGTGTCGCACATGGCCGAGGCCGTCTCCAGGCAGAACAGATGTCCCCGATGGTAGGGCATGAACTTGCCGCCGTACATGCCCGCGCGGTAACGCTTGCCCATGCGGCAGCCCTCCTAAGCCAGCGCCCCGTCCGCTTCCAGGATCGCCATGGCCAGGATGCCGATGGCGGTTTTGAAGTTTGGCAGATACAGGCCCTCGTCCGCCTGATGCGCGCCGCCGTGGCCGGGGGCGAAGAGGTCGGTTTCGGGCACGGGCAGACCGCCCAGGCCGTAGGCCACGGCGTTTGGCAGCTTGCGGGCGTAGGTGCCGCCGCCCATGGCGTAGGGCTGCTTGTCAAGGCCGCTGATGTCGTTGAAGACGCGCGTGAGCGCATTCACCACGGGATTTTCGGGCGGGAAGTAGTTTGCCTCGTTCAGGTGGACGTTTAACAGCGTGCAGCCGTTTTTGCGGCAGGCTTCGTTCATCAGATCCAGCAATTCGCCGCCCTTCAGCGTGACCGCGTAGCGGATGTTTACGCGCAGGACCGGGCGCTGACCCTCCATGCGCGCCATGGTGCCCGCGCAGGTGGTCTGGCCGCTTACGGCGTCGCCGCTTTCGATGCCAAGCGCCGTGCCCTTGGTGTCGTCGTTTATGGCGGTAAAGAACTCAAGCGCGCGGCGGGCGGCGGGGCTAAGCGTTAGCGCCTTAAGGGCATAGCCGGTCAGCTCGTGGATGGCATTCACGCCGTTTTCCGGGTGGGCGGAATGGGCCGCAAGGCCGCTGGCGCGAAGGGTGATCCCGTCCGCTGCAGATTGGGCCTTGACGCGCTCTGCCTCCGGCAGGGGCTGATCGCAAAGGGGCGTGCAAAGGCGCATAAAGGCGCTGTCCGGCACGATGTTGCTCGCCATGCCGGCGGAGAATTCTGCGATCTCGTCAAGCGCTTCGTTGGAGATGATGTCCGCCTCGATGATGCCTTTTTCCGCAAAGCAGACGGGGAAGGCGCTGTCCGCGACCAGGTTGAGCTTTGCCGCGGGCTGGGTCTTGGCGTAATGGATGACGTCGCTCATGCGGGTCTCCTCGTCCGTGCCAAGGCAAAGGCTAAGGGAATGCTTGAGGCTCACGCCCAGCTCGTTAAACATTCTCAAAATATACAGTCCAGCCACGGCGGGGCCCTTGTTGTCCCCCGCGCCGCGCCCGATCAGGTAATCCCCCACGCGCTTTGGCTCAAAGGGCGCAGTGTACGTCCAGCCCTCCCCCGCCGGCACCACGTCCAGATGGTTCCAAAGGCAGATGCCGTCGGCGACGGGGGCGTTTGAGATCACGGCGCAGCGCTCGTCCACGCTGCGGGAGATCAGTCCGTAGCGGGCGGCAAGCCCCCGCATGTGGTTTAGCACGCGCAGGCACTCCGGCCCGTAGGGCGTTTTTTCGTCGTCGTAGCGCGCGACGCTGGGGATGCGGATCAGCCCCTCCAGATCGGAAAGCAATTCCTCAAAATGGGCGTCGATCCAGGCGTTGAAGCGGGAAAAAAGCTCTGTATCCATGCTTGGCCTCTCAATATTTATTTGCAAATTTCTGTTTTTAAATTATAGCGCAAAAGCAGGGGCCGGTCAAGACATAATCCCGTCTGCAGAGCGAGGGATAGGCAGATGCCGTCATTTTCAATGGAAGCCCTGTAAAATGGAAACGCCTGAACTAAATAATTACGAACATTAAACTATTGTAACACAAAAATGTTCGTAATTTCGCTTGATTTGGCGCGCGGCAGCTGTTATTATTCGGCCTGTGATCTGCATTTCTCACGCGGTCACGAATGAATCTCTTATGGAGGAAAACGAAATGAAGAAGCTGATGGCTGTCATGCTGGCGCTGGTCATGGCGTTTGGCGTACTGAGCGTGTGCGCGGCTGAGGAAGAGAAGATCAGCATCAAGGTGCTGATCCTTCCCAAGTTCGAGGTCGGCGAGATGGGCGGAGATTTCCCCGGTGAAGCCCAGTACTATTACGAAAAGTATCTGGCCGGCGGCGAAGAGTATGAGATCGCGGGCCCCTTCGAGAGCAATAAGCTGTACGTAAAGGACGGCGTCGCGATGTACATCACCGGCATGGGCAAGGTGAACGCGGCGATGAGCACCGCCTCCATCCTGATGGACGAGCGCTTTGACTGCTCCAGCGCCTACATCCTGAGCACCGGCTGCGCGGGCAGCGCCTACGAGTACGGCGTGATGGGCGACGTGTTTCTGATCACCGCCGCCATCGACTACGATCTGGGCCATCACGCGGATAAGCGCGAAATGGTGTCCGAGCGCGAAACCACCTGGTTCTACGACGCCAGCTTCCTTTCCGCCAGCTACAAGCTGCTCAATCAGGATCTGATGGCAAAACTGTACGAGCTGGTAAAGGATATCAAGCTTGAAACCACCCCCAAGACCCGGAACTTTATGGCCGTGACCTTTGACAACGCCGACTGGGCGATCCGCGAGCCGCAGGTGCTGCGCGGCACGACCGTGACCGGCGACAACTACTGGAAGGGCATGTACGACCACGATAACGCCAAGCTTATGGCCGAGACCTACGGCGCGCCCGATCCCTACGCCCTGACCGAGATGGAAGACGTCGCCGTTGCCGTAGTCGCCGACAGACTTGGCATGCTGGACCGCGTGATCATCCTGCGCGACAGCGTGAACATGGACGTGTTTATGAACGGCGCTTCTCCCGAGAGCCTGTGGGACGAGCACTTTGACGACGCCTTGGCCTCTGAGGACAGCGTGGAATCCGCCGACATCTTTGCTACCGCGATGAAGAACAACTTTGCGGTGGGCAGCGTGATCGTGGACGCGATCCTGAGCGGAGAAATAGGCTGACGCGTCGCTCAAAATGAATCTTTGATTCATTTTGAGCGGTTGGTTAGGTCGCCCTGATTTTGGTTTTGGATAAAACGCCAGGCTTGAAAGCATGGGCAAGAGGAAAGCAGTTTTTGCTGAAATTCCTGCGGGAATTTCCGGGCGCAAAAACTGCAAGGTAGTGATTTTTGCTCTCGCAGGGCAAGCTCTGCTTCGCAAAAATCACGTCCTCGGGGCGGCAAAGCTGCCCCTGCGGATTGAAAGTTGGAGGGGCT
>CADBNW010000051.1 GCA_902796025.1 uncultured Eubacteriales bacterium | reverse complement strand
CGTATGGCAGGGCACCGGCTGGGGCAGCATCATCTATATGGCGGCCTTAAGCGGCGTGGATCCCGAATTGCACGAGGCGGCCATCGTGGACGGCGCGACCCGCGTGCGCCGCATATGGAATATCGACCTGCCCAGCATCATTCCAACGATCACCATCACCCTGATCCTTCGCTGCGGCTCCATTATGAGCATCGGCTTTGACAAGGTCTTCCTGATGCAGAATACCACCAACCTCGACGCCAGCGAGGTCATTGCGACCTACGTCTACAAGGTGGGTCTCACGGCGGAAAAGGGCATGCAGCTGTCCTATTCCAGCGCCGTAAACATGTTTAACTCCGTCATCAACCTGATCACCATCAGCTTTGTCAACTACCTCTCCAACCGCATAAACGGTTCGGGCATGTGGTAAGGAGGTGGAAGCATGACCGTTGCAGACAACAAAAAGCAGCACAACAAGATCGGCATCACCACCAGTGAAAAGGTCTTTTATACCCTCGTCGATATCCTGCTTGGCACCTTTTTCCTGCTGGTGCTTCTGCCGCTGATCAACATCGTGGCCTCCTCCTTCTCCACGGCGGACGCCGTGGGCAAGGGCAAGGTGCTATTGTGGCCGGTGCAGCCCACGTTTGAGGGCTACAAGGCGGTGTTCACCTACAAGGGCATCTGGCGCGCCTACGCAAACACCATCTTCTATACCGTCGTCGGCACGGCGATGGACATGGCCATGACGCTCATGGCCGCCTACCCCCTCGCACGGCGGAACCTGCCGTTCAAAAAGCCGGTCATCATGCTGTTTATGTTTACCATGCTGTTTTCCGGCGGCATGATCCCAAGCTACATCCTGATGAAAAACCTGGGGCTGTTAAACACCGTCTGGGCGCTGCTTCTGCCCGGCCTCATCAGCGTATACAACCTGATCGTGTGCCGCACGTTCATGCAGAACATCCCGGTGGACATCGAGGAGGCCGCCAAGATCGACGGCTGCAGCGACATACGCTACTTCTTTACCATGATCCTGCCCCTGTCCACCACGGTGATGGCGGTACTTTCCCTGTACTACGCCGTCGGCCACTGGAACGAATACTTTAACCCCTGGCTGTACCTTACGAACACCAAGCTCTATCCCCTGCAGATCATCCTGCGCTCCATCCTGATCCAGAACTCCTTCGATCCGGAGTCCATCACCAGCGAGGACGACATCCTTGGCAACAAGGCCCTGCAGGATCTGCTGAAGTACTCCCTCATCATCGTCTCCAGCGCGCCCATACTGATCGCGTACCCCTGGGTAAAGCGCTTCTTTATGAAGGGCGTCATGCTGGGCGCGGTAAAAGGATAAGAATCTAAGCGCGCTGCGCTTAATATAAAACAAGGAGGTTTCACCATGAAGAAATTAGCAATGCTGCTCATGCTGGTCATGCTCTGCGCCTGCTTCCAGGGCTTTGCAGAAGCTGATCTGAGTGAGCCCGGCGTGCTGCCCATCTGGACGGGCTCCGAGCCGGCCGTCATCCGCGTGCTGACGCCCGACAACGCCAAGGTCATTTGGGAAAACAACGAGTATACCAAGTGGATCGAGGAATCCTGCAACGTAAAGCTTGAGTTCGAGTTCCTCCCCGTAGAGAACCCCAAGGACAAGCTTTCCGCCATGGCGGCCGCGGGCGAGCTGGAGAAGTTTGACGTCATCAACATCCAGCTGTCCCTGACCGAGTGCTCCACGCTGGACAGCAAGTACGGCGTGCTGCGCGACGTTTCCGACTTCTTCGAGGAAGGCCTCGCGGTCAACTGCGACGCGGCGGTCGCGGCCCATCCCGAGCAGTACCTGATCTCCGCCATCACCACCGCCGAAGGCAAGATCTACGGCGTGCCGAAGATCCAGATCGCGCCCCAGAACGAGACCAAGTATAAGCTGTGGATCAACCAGGGCTGGCTGGACAACCTGGGCCTTGAGCTCCCCACCACCACCGAGGAGTTCTACGATATGCTGGTTGCCTTCAAAGAGCAGGATGCCAACGGCAACGGCGATACCGACGACGAGATCCCCTTCATCACCTCCACCGGCTTTGGCGGCACCGCCAACAAGTTCCTCACCAACGCCTTCGTATTTGAGGGTGACGGCGACCTGTTCCTGCTGGATGAGGACGGCCATGTGACCGTTTCCTACCTGCAGGACGGCTGGTTCGAAGCCTGCGACTATCTGAAGAAGCTGTGCGACGAGGGCCTGCTCTCTCCCGAATCCTTCACCTACAACAACGACGCGCTGAAGGCCGTGGCCTGCGCCGATGAGGACATCGTGGGCGTCGTG
>CADBNW010000050.1 GCA_902796025.1 uncultured Eubacteriales bacterium | reverse complement strand
TTACGTAACGCGCCACGGCTCTGAAAGCCCACTGGGCTTTCATTCACTACCGTGTCGCGCCCTGCACAAAAATCGCTGTCCTCGGGGTAGCAAAGCCACCCCTGCGGATTGAAGTTCGGAGGGGCTGCGGCCCCTCCAAACCACCCGGAGTTTTTGCACTTGTGCAACAGCTCCACATTTATTCATCATGAGGTATTGTATATGGTAAACGCAAAGCTTTTATACAGGGATCTTTGCCGCATTCTTAAGGCGCGGCACTTCGTCTTGCCCAAAGAGGCAACTCCCCACATGCTGATCGAGGCCACGGCGCAGGCGGCGCTTATCCAGGCGGGGGACGCCTGGGCCAAAAGCCACAGTGCTTACGCAAAGCACCGCCACGCGGCCTACATCTCCGCGGAGTTTCTGACAGGGCGGCTTATTCTGAATAACCTTCTGAACCTCGGCGTGCTTGAGGAGATGAAGACCCTGCTTGCCGCATCAGGCGCAGACATCACCTGCCTTGAGGAGGAGGCCGATCCCGCCCTTGGAAACGGCGGCCTTGGCCGCCTGGCCGCCTGCTTTTTGGACAGCGCGGCCAGCATGGACGCACCCCTGATGGGCTACGGCCTGAAATACCGCTACGGCCTGTTCCGCCAAAAGATCCAGGGCCTCGATCAGGCGGAGGAGCCGGACGAATGGCTGACAAGCGACGACAACTGGAGCGTGCGCCGCGAGGAGGACGCGGTGCTTGTGCCCTTAAAGGACTTTTGCGTAAAGGCCGTGCCCTACGATATGCCCGTCTTCGGCTACAAGACCGATACTGTCGGCACGCTGCGCCTGTGGCAGACCGAAAGCCTGCACGAGTTTGACTTTGCACTGTTCAACGACTACAAATACGACGAGGCGAGCCTGAACAAAAACCGCGCGGAGGACATCACCCGCGTGCTCTACCCAAACGACTGGGACGACAAGGGCAGGCTTTTGCGCCTGAGGCAGGAATACGTCCTCTCCAGCGCCACCATGCAGGATCTGATCCGCCTGCACGAAAAAAGCGGGCGTTCCCTTCGCCAGCTTCCCCACTTCCTCGCGGTGCAGCTGAACGACACCCATCCGGTTTTGGCGATCCCGGAGCTCATCCGCCTGCTGACGCAAAAGGGCGTGTCCTTCGATTACGCCTGCCGCATGGCGCAGGAGACCTTCGCCTTTACCAACCACACGGTGATGCCGGAGGCGCTTGAAAAGTGGAGCATGCAGCTGATCGGGATGCTGAGCGACGAGATCAGCGCCATCCTGAAGCGCCTGGACAAGCGCGCAAAGCGCCAGTGCGGCTTAGCGCTCATAAAAGACGGGCGCGTATCGATGGCGGATCTTGCCGTGTACATGAGCTTTTCAGTAAACGGCGTAGCCCGCATCCACTCAGAGCTTGTAAAAACGAGGCTCTTTCCCGATTGGTATAAGCTCTTTCCCGAGCGCTTCAACAACAAAACAAACGGCGTCACCCAGCGTCGGTGGCTGGCCCTTTGCAATCCCGAGCTTACGGCCCTGCTTCAGTCGAAGGCGGACGGAGACTGCATAAAGGACCTCGGCTGTCTATCCGGCATCAAACCCGACGCGCAGCTTGCAAAAGCCCTGCTTCAGGTAAAGCGGCTGAAAAAGCAGCAGCTCTCCGCGTGGCTGAAGCTCACCCAGGGCGTGGACATCCCGGACAGCTTCATCTTCGACATTCAGATCAAGCGCATACACGAGTACAAGCGCCAGCTGTTAAACGCCCTTGGCATCTACGATCTGTACATGGATGTCAAGGACGGAAAGCTTAAGGATCTCCCGCCCGTTGCGTTTTTGATCGGCGGAAAGGCAGCGCCCGGCTACGCAAGGGCCAAGGCCGTGATCCGCTACGTAAACAGCCTTGCGCAGCTTATCAACAATGACACAAGCGTAAACGGCAAGATCCGCGTGTGCTTTGTAAACAACTACTGCTGTTCCGCCGCCGAAAAGCTGATCCCCGCCGCGGACCTTTCCGAGCAGATCTCGACCGCCGGCACCGAAGCAAGCGGCACCGGCAACATGAAGCTGATGATGAACGGGGCCGTGACCCTCGGCACCTGGGACGGCGCAAACATCGAGATCGCCCAGGCCGCGGGCGAGGAAAACGAGTTCATCTTCGGCGCGCGCATCGAGGAACTGGATGCGATCGCGGACAGCTACGACCCCATGGCCCTCTACGAAAAGGACGCCCGCCTGCGCCGCGCGGTGGACAGCCTGACCGACGCAGGCTTCCCGGACGAAGACGGGGCGCTCAAGGAGCTCAAGACCTCGCTGCTCGAAGGCGCTTCCTGGCACAAGCCCGACCATTACTACGTGCTCAAGGACTTTGAAAGCTACCGCGACGCGCGCCTTCAGGCCCTTAGGCTCTACAGGAACGACCCCGCGGCCTTCTCCATGATGGCGCTTAAGAACGTGCTGGCCTCCGGCATCTTCTCCTCCGACCGGACGATCGCGCAATACTGCGAGGAGATCTGGAAAATCTAAAAAACGCGCGCCCGCACGGGCGACCGGTGAAGAAAGCTTATGATACACGGAAATACGCAGGGCGTAAGAGAAGCCCTGCTAAGCGAAATGGACAAGCTGTACGACATGCAGTTTGACCGCAGCCTGTTTTTGCCGGAGCGGCTTTTGGGGATGCTCGTCAATTACACCCAGCAGCTGAACCGGGAGATCATGGTCTATCTGAGCCGCGACGCAGAGATCCTGGAGGTCGCGCTTGGCTCCATCTCTCAGGTGGGGCTTACAGAAATGCACCTTCGCCGAAATCTCGACCGCCTGACCGGCTTTCGCTGCATCCACACCCATCCGGGCGGAAACGCGCGCCTGTCCAGCGTGGATCTGCAGGCGCTGAGGCTGTTGCGCTTTGACGCCATGTGCGCCGTGGGCGTGGAGGATGGCCTTTGCACCGGCATAAGCGCAGCGTTTCTGGGCGAGGTGGAATACGGACAGCTCTCCGTAAACGTGCTTGGGCCCGTAAAGCCCGGACGCCTGCCCCACAAGGCGTGGCTAAAGGAGATCGAGCTTAGCGAGGAGCGCGTGCAGGCCGCGATCGCCCAGGGCGGCGTGGTGGACGAAAGCGAAAAGGTGATGCTGATCTCCACCGAGGGCGGCGCGTCGCTTGACGAGCTGGCAAGCCTTGCCGATACGGCGGGCGCGGTGATCTTAAGCCGCGTGACCCAGCGCCTGAGCCACCCGGACAGCGCCACCTACATCGGCTCCGGCAAGGCGCAGGAATTGAGCCTGGAGTGCCAGACGCTGAACATCGACCTTGCCATCGTGGACGGGGAATTGACCGCCGCCCAGCAGCGAAACCTGGAAAGCGCGCTGGGGGTGCGGGTGATCGACAGGACCAGCCTGATTTTGGACATCTTCGCGCGAAGAGCCGCAACGGCGGAGGGCAAATTGCAGGTGGAGCTTGCACAGCTAAAATACCGCCTGCCCCGGCTGCAGGGCTCCAGCGAAGCGCTCAGCCGCCTTGGCGGCGGCATCGGCACCCGAGGCCCCGGCGAAACGCGGCTTGAAAGCGACCGCCGCCACATCCGCGCCCGCATCGACGAATTGGAGGGCAAGCTCGGCGAATTAAAAAAGCGCCGCGAGCAGATCAGGCGGCGCAGAGAGCGCAGCGAGGTGGTGACCGTGGCGCTTGTGGGCTACACAAACGCGGGAAAGTCCACGCTGCTGAACGCCCTGAGCGGGGCGGACGTGCTGGTCGAGGACAAGCTCTTTGCCACCCTCGACCCCGTGACCAGGCGGATCGACCTGCCGGACAAGCTCCAATGCGAGCTGGTGGACACGGTCGGCTTTATCGATAAGCTCCCCCACTCGCTGGTCGAGGCGTTCAAATCCACGCTGGAGGAGGCCGTATACGCGGACCTGCTCGTGGTGGTGTCGGACGTCTCCTCGCCCGAATACCGCCGCCAGCGCGAGGTGGTCGCCGAGGTTTTGAGCGAGCTTGGCGCGTCGGATAAGCCCGTGATCGAGGCGCTGAACAAATGCGACCTGCTTGAAGACGGGGCGGTGCTCGAGCCCGCGGACGCCATATTGATAAGCGCCGCCTCCGGCCTTGGGCTTGACAGGCTCAGGGAAGCTATTGCCCGGGGCATCGCCCAGGTGCGCCATCCGGTAGAGCTTTTGATCCCCTACAATAAGGGCGCGGTGCTGTCGCTGATCCACAAAAAGGGACAGGTGGACAGCGAGGAATACACCGACAGCGGCACGCTGGTCACCTGCCGCATGGATCCGCTGCTCTACGCCCGGGTGCAAAAGGAGCTTGCACAAGACAATTGACAAAAGCGCCGGCGCTTATGCGATTCTTATGATCTGCTCGTACAAAAGATAGTGCCTGTCCCCCACCTGGCGGTTGTCATGCAGGTGCCCGTAGAACCATTTTCCGTAGCGCATCTCTGCCTTCAGGCTTTCAAGGTAGAGGCTGAGTTCATCCATTTCAAGCCCCAGCAGCCTTTTATCGGCGGCGGGGGCTTCGTGTGTAAAGACGAAATCTACCTGCTCATGGCTTTGCATAAAGCGGCGCAGTTCCTCCCGCCCGCGCGACTTTTCAGCGGCGGAGGGCATTTCCTGCTCCCACCAGGAAACGCCCTTCACCCGCACGCTGAGGCCCTGCACGGCGCGGTATTTCGCCTTGAACGAGCGCTCGTCCGGGAAGCTTGCGGGATCCAGGATGCCGTCTGAAATGTCGTGGCTGGCCGCGCCGCCAAAGGCAAAGCAGGATTTCCCGCAAAGGTCGAATATATAGCCCCTTTCCAGCATCAAAACCGAGGGGCGCACCTGCCTTACCCTGCCGCCGTGCCAGGCCGCCCCGGGATAGCCCCGGGTAAGCTTTGTTCTTTCCTCCTTCGGCAGGGAGGCGTAAAACCAGCTGTTTAGCATATCTTTGTCTTGGCAGCCGGTGAGCCAGTCGTAGTTTTCGTGATTGCCGGGCACAAAGAGCGTGGTAAAGGGCTTTTGTTCCAGCCAGTCAAGGGCGTATTTTTCCCTTTCCGACTCGCCTGCGCTTCGCCGATCACTGTCCCATACCCCGCCAAAGTCCCCAAGGATCACCACATAGTCCTCCTTGCTCAGGGCCTTTTGCTCCGGGAAGGCGTCACTGCTTAGCCGGTGCATAAACCCATCCACCGAGCCAAGGCCCAGGCTTTGCGCGCCGTGGGTATCGCCGGTTACAAAAATCGCCATGCGCCCGTCACCCGTTTTTCTTTTGCAGCCTTTTTATACGAATTCCAGCCTGCCCGCGCCCACGCGGATCTTGCTGTCTTTATCGAACAGGGCGATGCTGCCGCCCGTGATGCTCATGCGCACCTTCGCGTCCACAGGATAGTCCACAGAGCCAAAGACCACGCTGGTCAGCATCGTATCCGCGCAGACGGCTTTGACGGTGGTCTCCATGCCGGCGGGCAGGGTGGAATAGATGGACGCCTCCAGCGCGCCGTCTTCCCGTATGGGCAAAAACTCCGGGCGAACGCCCAGGATCGCCTCTTTCCCAAGCCCGCGCACCGCGTCGTCTGGCGTAAAGACGGCGGTTTTTCCAAGCAGCTCGAGCGCTATTTTGCCCTCCCTTTCACCTTTAACCAGGGCCGGGACAAAGTTCATGGTGGGGTTTCCCACAAAGCTTGCAACAAAGGTGTTTTGGGGCCTATTGTAGATCTCAAGCGGCGGCGCGTACTGCTGAAGCACGCCTGCGTCCATAAGGCACACCTGGGTGGACAGCGTCATGGCCTCCAATTGGTCGTGGGTCACGTACACGAAGGTGGAATTGGTGTCCGAGTGCAGGCGCTTTAATTCCGTGCGCATTTCGCCGCGCAGCTTGGCGTCGAGGTTGGAAAGCGGCTCGTCCATAAACAGTACGCGGGGGCTTGGCGCAAGGGTCCTTGCGATCGCCACGCGCTGCTGCTGGCCGCCGGAGAGCTCCGCAGGGTAGCGCTTTACAAACGGCTCGATTTTTAGAAGCTTCAGCATTTCATCCACCCGCTCGCCGATCCGCTTTTTGTCCCACTTCAGCATCTCAAGGCCAAAGGCGATGTTCTGGTACACGGTCATGTGCGGCCACAGGGCGTAGTTCTGAAACAAAAAGCCGATGTCGCGCTTGTTTGGCGGAAGGTTGATGCCCTTTTCGCTGTCGTAGACCGGGGCGCCGTCGATCAGGATGCGCCCGGACGTAGGCGTTTCCAGGCCCGCGATCATGCGCAGGGTGGTGGTCTTGCCGCAGCCGGAGGGGCCAAGCAGGGTCACAAAGCCCCGGTCCTCGATGACCAGGTTCAGATCCTGCACGGCGACAAATTTGTCAAAGCGCTTGCTTATATGTTCCAATATGATCTGCGGCATGGCGTTAACCTCCGATCCCCTTGTCAAAGGACGCGCCCGTGAGCTTGTTGACCAGGGCGTTTATGGATATGATGATGACGATGATCAGCAGCGTCACGGCGCTGCCGTACTGGGCGTAGCCGGTTTCGTTGAAGGAAAACAGCATGGTGGTAAGAAGGTACCTGGGATAGGGCACCAGCAGGGTAAACAGCGCGACCTCGCGCATGACGTTGATGACCGGCAAAAGGTAGCCGCTGATGATGGCGCTTTTTTGTATGGGAAACAGGATGCGCCGCATGCGGCTTACCCAGGGCACGCCGAAGATCGTTGCGGCCTCCTCGATCTCGGGGGCGATCTGCATCATGCTGTTTACGCCGGAGCGGGAGGCAAAGGGCAAAAACTTGACCGCCGCAACGAGCCCCAGCAGGAAAAAGCTGCCGTACATCCACTTGAACGACGCGCTGGTTGCGACGGCAAGGTAGATGGTGCCAAAGGCCATGGCGGGCATCAGGTACGGAAAGAACGCCAGGTTTTCCACCGCGCGGCTCAAAAAGCTTCCCCGCCTTCTTACGCAGGCGTAGCCGATCAGCATGCCGCAGGTGCCGACGATGAGCGCTACCACAAGCGCAAGCCCCACCTGGCGAAGCAGCCCCCACCACATCGTGGTATTGATCAAAATGCCGTCCGGCATGCCGGTCTCGTAGGCGGAGGCCTCGGTGCCGATCCAGAAGGAGAGGGTCATATTGCTGATGGAATAATTGCCCGGCTGCTTGATCACGCTTTCCAGCGCGAAGGAGACAAGGGGCATGATGGCAAAAAACAGTGTAAGCACGATCAAGACGGCAGAGATGACCCCGTTTGCCCCGCGCAGCTTCACCAGCGATACCTGGCCGCTTTTGCCGGTCACGGTGGTAAAGCTTTTGCGCTTGCCGGTAAAGCGCTGGTTGATGCCCAGGATCAGCGTGCCAAGCAGGATGGACAAAAAGGCCATGATGTAGCCCTGCCCCTCGTAGCCTGCCTGGATCAGCGCGCGCATCTTGGTGGACAGGGTAAAGGTGCGCGTGGCGGAGCCCAGAAACACCGGCACGGTATAGCTTGCAAAGCCGGAGGAGAAGATCAGCAAAAAGGTGCTTAAAATCGCCGGCATCACGATGGGAACGGTGACGCGCCGGATGATGGTAAAGCGGCTGGCCTTCAGGATGGTCGCGCTTTCCTCAAGGGTCGCGTCCATGTTTTTCAAGATGCCGCCGATCAGAAGATAGGCAAAGGGCGAATAGTGAAGACCGATCACCACGATCATCGGAAACAGCCCGTAGACGAACCACTGGGGCATGCAAAGGCCGGTGAGCGACTCCACCAGCCCCACCACGCCGCCGCCGACCTTGCTGTTTTGAAACATGTTCGTCCAAAATAGCGCAAGCGTCCACGCGGGCATCATGTAGGGGAACACGAACACGGCGGAGATGAATTTTTTGCACTTCAGATCCGAGCGGGTGATGAACCAGGCCACCGTGCCGCCGATCAGAATGCCCAAAATGCCAGCGCCGCTTGCCACGATAAGCGAGTTGAACAGCGGCGTCCAGAAATTTGCGCGGCTCCACTCTCTGTCTGCAAACAGCATCTGATAGTGGCTGAGCGTCCAGCTGCCAACGGGCAGGCGCAGCATCTTTCGCTCCGTGCCCGCGTGCACGGTGAACATGTTTTTCAGCATCGTCACCATGGGAAACAGGCTAAGCGCGATAAGCATCAGCAAAAAGAACAGCAGGATCAGGTTCGCCGGCTTGGAAAAGAAGGCCCTGGCGCGGTAGCGCAGCGGCTCCCGCTTAAGCCCCGGTCGATCAGTCGTCATGAAAGCGCCTCCCAGCGTGCAGTATGAAAAAAGAGGGGGCAGAGCGCGCCTCTGCCCCCAGATCACATTCTACTTGCTAACTCTTACGTTGATGAAACGATAGATCTCGCCGTAGTCGACGCCGAGGCCGTCGATGTAGTCCAGATCCTCGAACACCAGCTTGTCCGCCCAGTAGGTGTAGGCCGCGTCCTCGAGGTCCTCGGGCTTTTCGATGGTGGTGTTGGGGCTGTAGTAGCCCTGGCTGGAGTTCCAGCTCTTGGAGCCGGCAAAGCCCTGCTCGCTCAAAAGCCAGTTGATGAACAAGGCGCAGGTGTAGGGGCAGTCGGTATCGGAGCAGACGGTCGCGTACACGTTGTACATAAAGCCGCTAAAGCAGTCCACGTCGTTTTCAAACTGCAAAATCGTCAGGTTGCCGCGGTCGTTTTCGTCCACCTTGCGCAGCTTGGAGAAGACGAAGATGCCCATGTTGCCCGCCGCGCCGCTTGCGATGCCGGTAGCGATCTTGGAGGCGGAGGTGAAGGTGTAGTTCACGTTTTTCAAAAAGCCGTCGATCCACTGGTAGGAAGCGGATTTGAACTCCTTGCTCTCCCAGGTCTTGCCGTAGTAGGCCTCGTAGGCCTTGGTCATCTTTTCGGTCCATTCGGGGCTGGTGAGCATGATCAGGAAGTTGAGGTTGACGGTTTCGTTCGTGGGATCCTTAAAGAACACGCGGCCCGCCCACTCGGGCTCGACCAGCTGCCAGACGTTGCTTACGCCCACAGACCCCTCTTTGTTGTTGTAGATCATGAGGCTGTTGATAAAGGTGACCACGGTCGGGCTCTGGTACTGCTGGGGCACCACATCCTTAAGGGCCTCGGGGAAGTAATTGTAGCTAAGCTCGTCGTCCAGCAGGTTTACCTTGAGGTCGGGGCCGTTTTGCACGAGCGCCATGTCGGGGGAGTTCTTCACGCCCGAGCCGATCTGGTTGGTGAGCTTGGTGTAGGTCTCGCCGTCGTCGATCTCGGCGTAGACGATCTTGCCCTTGAGCTCGGGATACGCCTCCTCAAAGTTCGCAGCGGCCTTCTCCGCAAAGGAGGTGGTGGAGTAGAAGTTCAAAACCGCGCCCGCGGCGATCTCGGCCTTGGCCTTCTCGTACAGCTCTTCGTTGCTCATGGCGCTTGCCGCACCAAGGGCGTCCTGTACGCTCTGGGCGGAGGCGGCAAAGGCGAAAAGCATCATCAGTGCAAGTGCGAGGGAAAGGATACGCTTCATATGGGGTTCCTCCTTCTCATCGCCGCGCCCTTGCGCGGCTTTTCTTATATATAATATAGTATAACAAATGCCGGATAAAGTCAAGCAAAAGGCCTGCTCGTGCCCTTTCGCAAAGCGGCGTATTGCAAAAGAAAGCCGGACGCGGGCCTGGGGCCTGCCTCCGGCAAAGGGGAAAGCACAGTGGATCGATGCGATCCGGCGCGCTCAGTTCGTTCCTGTTTTTCAGGAATGAGACGCCGAAGCGCTTGCGGCCGTGCTTGCTGCGATCGCGGCGCACATCGCCATTTGCTGGGCAAGGATCAGCGCAAGCGTGCCCGCAAGGGAAGCCGTATCCACGCTCTTTCGCGGCATATACTCGTCCGACACGAGCATCGCGGCGTGCATCAGGCGGGTCTTTTTGCCGATGCCCCAAAAGCCGTAGCCCTTTTGGCCGGACAAAAAGGCGTCCACCTCCAGCATGTCCCGGGCCAGGGTGTCAGCATCCGCATCAAGCATCGCAAGCGCGGCAAGGGTCGGCAATTCGTAGTGCCGCCCGTATTTTCCGCCGTGCTGCGTAACGGCGTCGTACAGCGCAAAGACCCTGCCGCATTTGTCCTGGGCGCGCCCCTTTTCCATGGCCAGGATGTGCGTCATCGTCTGCACGCAGTTTTTGTCGCGAAAGCGCTGCTTCAAAAGGCGATAGCATTCCTCCATGTCCGAGATCAGCTCCTCGTCCCGCTGGTCCGACCAGGCAAGCAGTACCGCAAAGACGCTGTCCTCCGAGGAGGTAAGGAGGGGATGCTCGTCTTTCATTAAGCGATAGATCCCCTTGCCGCGGGCTATGCGCTCCGGCGTGCAATCGCAGTCGGTCAGCAAAAACGCGGCCAGCGCCAGATAGTCCGAAGCATAGAAATGCTCTCGCAGCTGTCTGTAGAGCTCCAGGGCTTTGGTGAATTTTGCCTCCGGCTCGGCCTCCATGGACAGCATGCATGAGAGCGGCACGCGGACATTTCCCCGAAAGGAGGAAAAGATGCCGGTGTTTTGATTGATCAGATCCCGGCAGGCACGAAGGCTGTCCGCATCCGGCGCGGCGTTTTTTGCCACAAACAGGTTTGCGCAGACGGGCGGAAGATAACTGCTTTCCCACCTGAACGCGCGCTTTATGACATCCCGCGCCGAAACGAACTGTTCGCAAAGCTTATTAAGGGAATCTCTCATTTTACTTTACCTCTTCTGACTTAGAGAAGGCCGATCAGCCTGTCCACGTCCTTATCCGCGGTCGCCCAGGAGGTCGCGATGCGCCAAACGGCGCTGTGCCCGTCTGCGCGCTCCCAAAAGCTCAAAACGACCTGCTCGGACAGAGCGGCGGCCTTTTCGTCGTCCAGCAGCACGAAGATCTGGTTGGTCGGGGTCTCAGGCATGAGGCGATAGCCCTTGCGCTTTAGCGCCTCGCGGATGCGTTCGGCCGCTTTCAGGGCGGGCTTTCCGACCTCCAGGTAGAGGCCATCTGTGAACAGCACCTCAAACTGGATGGCCGCGACGCGCCCCTTGGCCAGCAGCGCCCCGTGCTGCTTTACGATGGTGAAGAAATGCGGGGCGGTCCCGGGGCGCGGGAAGACCACCGCCTCGCCCAGCAGCGCGCCGCACTTGGTGCCGCCGATGTAGAACGCGTCGCACAGCCTCGCAAGCGCAGGAAGGTCCACGTCGTTTTCCGGGCAGGCCAGGGCGTAGGCAAGGCGCGCGCCGTCAACGTACAGGGGGATGTTCGCCCCGCGGCACACGGCGCTAAGGTCTTCCAACTCCTTTAAGCTGTACAGCGTGCCCATTTCCGTAGGCTGGGAGATGTACACCATGCCGGGGGCTACGCAGTGGGCGCGGTTGGCGTCGGCGCTGTAGGCGTCCAGATACGCCTGTACGTCCCCGGCGCGCAGCTTTCCGTTTGCGCCGGGCAGGGTCAGCACCTTGTGGCCACCCGCCTCGATCGCGCCGGCCTCGTGGGCGTTGATGTGCCCACTGTCCGCGCTCACCACCCCCTGCCAGGGCTTGAGCAGGGCGTCGATCACGGTGGCGTTGGTCTGGGTGCCGCCCGCCAAAAAGTGGATCTCCGCCTGGGGCGCTGAGCAGGCCTTTCGGATAAGCTCCCGCGCGTGCTCTGAAAACTCGTCCTCGCCGTAGCCTACAGTGTGGACAAGGTTGGTTTCAAGCAGGCGCTCAAGAATTTTGGGATGCGCGCCCTCCATGTAGTCAGAAGCGAAATACAATTTGCTGTCGTTTGACATGGGTGTTTTTCCTCCAACAGTTTTTAAGAACGGCCCGGAGCGCTTTTAGGGGGCCGCACAGGCTCTATTTTACTCCATCCGGCGCGCCATTGCAAACGCTCTGGCAAACTTCACATTTGCGTGCTATACTTTTTTCATCACACGGCAGGAGGCGGCTTATGGGCAATTTGTTTTCGCATCCCGATGGACAGGGCGCGTTCGATCAGTCGGGCTGGCTGGAGGATGCAAAAGCTCCAGGCAGCGTCCATCTTCAGGCGCTGAAGGTGCAGGATTTTGGCGTCTACCGGGTAAGCCTGCGCGCGCCGGGCGCAAAAGCGGTCTTCGGCCCGCGGCGCAATCTGGTCTGCCAGGAGCCGGGAGAGGGAGAGATCCAGTTCCTCACCCATCTTACCCCCTACATCCCCTCCATGCACAACGCGGGCGAGGCAAATACCGACCTTAGTCTGTTTGTGTCCGCCTGCGGCGCGGAGATCTTGGAATGCCAGGCGGAGCCCTGCACGGCGCGCACGGTCTTCATCGCCGGGGATTCCACCGTGGCGGACCAGTACGCGGGGCGCGACTACTGGCCGCGCAGCAGCTACTGCGGCTGGGGACAGATGCTGGGCGCGTATTTGAAGGAGGACGCCGTGTGCAACATGGCGCACAGCGGGCTGACCGCGCGCTGCTTTGTGGAGGACGGACACTGGGACATCGTAAAGGAGCGCATGCAAAAGGGCGATCTGTGCCTGATCCAGTTTGGGCACAACGATCAAAAGCGCTACTATCTGCGCGCGGACGGGGAATACGCGTCGTACCTTGAAAAGCTTTGCCGTCTCGTCCTTGACCTCGGCGGGCAGCCGGTTTTGATCTCCCCGCTGAGCCGCGTGCCGAGCCGGGACGAGACGGGGTATTTCGATCTGCTGGAAGCCCACGCAAGGGCGGTACAGGCGCTGGCTAAGCGCCTTCATCTGCCGTTTATCGACCTGCACGAGTATTCCTTCCGGCTGTTTTGCGGCATGGGCGACAAGTGCCGGGAGCTTTTTCGGGACATGACGCATTTGAACGACCCCGGCGCGTTCCATATCGCGGGCTTCATAGCCAAAGAGCTTACGCGCCTTGGGCTTGCAAAATGTATCTGCGCAAAGGAGGGCATCGTGCAGACGGACGAGCGCGCGCCACAGCACACTCCCGCGCCCCAGCCCCTGCCCGTATCCTACGTGGACGTGGACGGGGTGCCGGATCCTTCCGTGGTGTACCGGGGCGTGCAAAGCGGGCTGCTCGACCCCTGCGTGATGCACATGCACCCCTTTGAGCCCATTTGCCGCGCCGCGTTCATACAATTGCTGTTCAAGGCCACAAGACTGCCCTCCGAGCCCACGCACGGCCAAAAGCCCTACCCCGACGTGGACGCCCGGGAATTTGATGCGGGCTTTGCGGCCGCATGCAAAAAGCGGGGCCTGCTGGATGGCGCGCTGTACCGCCCGGGCGAGGGGATCACAGCGCAGGAGGCCGTAGAGATCTTAAGGCGCGCGGGGCTGGAGGCGACCTTCTCTGCCCCCGGCCCGCTCACCCGCTACGGCGCGGTGGCGCTGCTATTGGAGGCGATGGAGCGCCGGCGCTGAAAAGGCGGGAAGGCCTGCGCCGGTAGATAAGGAAACTCGCGCTCAGTTTTCGGCTTTGTAGGCGTCCTCCGCTTCGGCGCGCGCCTGCGCCGCATCCGGCTCCATCAGGTCGCTTAAGCGCTTACTATAGAAAAAGTCGTGGGTCATGCGGTCAAACTCCGCCCAGACAGGCAGGGTCTGGCATTCGTGCGCCCGGGGACAGGGCTCTGCGCCCTGCACGAGGCAGGCCACGGAGCTGAGCGGCCCCTCGGTAAGCTCCAATATCTCCCCCAGGGTGTAATCCTGCGGCGCGCGGCACAGGCGGTATCCGCCGCCCTTGCCGCTTACGCCCTGCAAAAGCTGCCCCGCCACCAGTTCCTTTACGATGGCCTCGAGATACTTTTTTGAAATGCCCTGCCGCTGGGCGATGTCCTTGAGCGGCACATAGTCCATCTGCGAATGCTGCGCCAGATCCAGCAAGACCCGCAGCGCATAGCGTCCCTTGGTCGAAATCATAGCCGTCCCTTCCTGCAATTTTGTTTTGCCTATTATACTACAGGACAAGTGGGTAAATCAAGACCTTCTATGATCTGTCCCCTGCGCAAAAATGAAAAAGCCGCGTCGATTTTCTCAGCTGTCGGTGTTTACCGACAATTCAAAATCGATACGAGCCATTTTACTTGTTATTTCACGGTAATATCGCCGCATAGCACTGGTCTTCTCTTACTCCTGCAATTACTTGACAAAGTCAAGTAATTGCGATATGCTAACTTATATGCATAGGGAGGTGGTTATTTATGACCGACACGCAGCTGTATGAAACAATGATAGAGTTCAACAGCTTTTACGTTCACTATCTTTCGAAAATGGACAAAGCCTTCACCGGCGGTGAGTTCGGCACCGCCGCGATGCGGTGTATGGCGTTTATCAAATCGAACGGGCGATGCACACAAAAAGAACTGTCAGAACGCTTCGGGATCGATATGGCGTATCTCAGCCGGACGATAGGAAAGCTGACGGAGGACGGGTATCTGCAAAAAGAAGCCAACGATGCCGATAAACGGTCTCACTATTACGAGTTGACAGATACGAGCAGGAAAGTCGTCCTCGAACAGGAAAAACGCATGTACGAGCACATTCTTTCGACGGTCGCTCATCTTTCAAATGAAGAAAAGGAGACACTTGGAGAATGCTTTTCAAAAATAAAAAAACTGCTGGACAGATAAAGGAAGAGTCCGACGCAAATAAGATCCGCCGCCTCGTCTCGCTTTTCTTCGACGATCTGCCATACAGCGAAGAGGTCGTTGAGGCGAAAAGAAAGACCGAAGCTTTCCTTGAACAAAAAGCGCGGGAATCCTCCTTTGAAAAGGCGGCGGAGGATTATTGCACGCTCGAAAAGATGGCGTGTGGCGCCGGATATTCTGCGGACGAGATCGAAGGGTGGAAAAGCAGAGAAGGCGTTGCCGACCGGAAAGAGACGAAAAAAGGCTTTCGCCGTCAACGGTGGAGAGCGTATATCATCTCGGCTCTTTTCGCCGCAACGCTCATCGAGATCGTCTGGGCGGTCTACAACGCGATCTGTCGGAACGCTGAGTTTTTCTTTGTGACGGGACTCGGTGCGGCGCTTTGCGCGGCGGCGCTGCTTCTGCTTGTGAAATTTTGCAAAATTGAAAAAAGCCGTGCCGACGAGAAATACGATACCGAAACGTTTCTGTTTTTCCGCGAGTGTACGGACAGATATTCAAAGCGCCTTCTCAACTCGATCGCGCTGATGTTCGGCGCGGCGGTCGTGTTCGTCGGGTCGGAACTTTCGTTTTATTTCTTCGGGAATTCAAAGTCCGCCGAGCTTGCCGAAAACATTTTCGCCAATTTGTTTACGGTTCAGATCCCCTTGTTCCTGCTGATAAAAAACACTCTGCTGACAAAGCTGATACAAAACCGCGTCTGTCTGCCGAGGCACGACTCCTTCAAAAAACACGCTGTGGGGATCAGCGTTTTTTCAGCAGTTTACTGGCTCGCGGTCGTGGCGGCGACGCTCGTTTTCCGCGAGAAGTTTTCCTATCCCGCCAACGTATTCCTGATTTCCGGCGTCGTTTTCGCGCTGTTTATCGTCGTTTATAACTATACTCTGCGTAAAAAAATAACAGTAAAGAATTTCGTTTTCAACAGGCGACGTTTTGCGGTCGTGATGGCGGCGTTTATCGTTGCAGGCGGCTACGTCGTCATGAGCCGCGAGACCTACTACACCCAGCCGTATATCAACTCGCTTCCGGTCGTATCTCACAACGACAATCGGATCGAATACGACGAGGAGACGGGCACTTATACGATCACGGCGGAAAACGAAGATTTCAAGATCCTTCACCTCACCGATATCCACCTCGGTGGAAGTATTTTCTCATACCGCCAGGATCACAAGGCGCTCAAGGCGTGTTATGAACTGATCGAACACACCCATCCCGATCTCGTCGTCGTAACGGGCGATCTTTCGTTCCCGCTGGGGATCATGTCGATGTCCTTCAACAACAGCGCGCCGGTATATCAGTTCGCGTCGTTTATGCGAAACCTCGGTATCCCGTGGGCGTTCACCTACGGCAACCACGATACGGAAAGCCTCGCGTCGCTAAACAAAGCGGAGCTGAACGAGGTCTACAAGTCTCTTTCATATAAGACCTCCGGGACTTTGCTTTACCCCTACGTTCAGCCGGAGGTCACCGGGCGAAACAACCAGCTCATCGAGGTCAGAAACCGCGACGGCTCGCTCAACACCGGACTTTTCCTTATCGACTCCAACGCTTACACCGGTGAGGGAATCAACGTCTACGACTATATCCACGACGATCAGGTCGACTGGTACGCCTCCGAAGTCGAGCGAATGAACGCCGAAGCCGGGCGCACGGTCAACTCGCTCGTCTTCTTCCATATACCGCTCCAACAGTACCGCACGGCGTACGAACTTTACGAATCGGGAAGCGACGAGGTGACGTACTTTTTCGGCGAGAACGGCGAAAAAATGATAAACAAGGTCTGCTGTTCCGATTATCCGAGCGCGCTCTTCGACCGGGCTCTCGAGCTCGGATCGACCACCGGATTCTTCTGCGGGCACGATCACTACAACAATATGTCCCTTGAATATAAGGGAGTTCGCCTTACCTACGGTATGAGTATCGACTACCTTGTCATGCCGGGTATCGAAAAAGATACCGCCCAGCGCGGTGCGGAGCTGATCACGCTTCATTCCAACAGCTCGTGGGGTCTCGTTCAGATCCCGCTGACTTCAATAGAATGACGGAGGATCAAATGGAATTCACGTATGATCGGGAAGTAAGGGTCTATGATCTGTCCCCCGCTCAAGCCTGCCGCCCGAAGGAACGTTTTTCAAAAAACATTGTTTTCAAAAACTTGATAGACATGCCCTTGCGCCCCTCTATATAATAGTTATGCTGCGGTAACTTTGGATCTGCCGCGGGAGAATCTTGCAGAAACGCTGGTAATGCTGAAATGAAGTACTATTTGTCAAGTGTTGACGAAGCGCTGAAGGAACTTGGAGCCTCCCCGGAGGGGCTCAGCGAGCAGGAGGCGGCAAAGCGCCTTGAGCAAAACGGCAAAAACAAGCTGGCTGAGGCAAAGAAGGAATCTCTGCTGCACATGTTTTTGCGGCAGATGGCCGATCCCATGATCATCATCCTGCTGGTAGCGGCGGCCGTGTCCGCGGTGATCGCCATTACGCAGGACGAATCCTTTGCCGACGTCATCATCATCGGCGCGGTGGTGCTGCTTAACGCCATTTTGGGCGTATTTCAGGAAAGCAAGGCTGAGCAGGCCATCGAGGCCTTAAAGCAGATGACCGCCGCCACCTCGAAGGTGATCCGCAATAACGCCCTGCACGTCGTAAAGAGCGAGGATCTGGTGCGCGGCGACGTGATCGTGCTGGAGGCGGGCGACATGGTGCCCGCAGACGCCCGCATCATCGAAAGCGCGTCGCTCAAGGCCGAGGAAAGCGCGCTGACCGGCGAATCCGTGCCGGTCAACAAGCACGCAGACGCCCTGACCGCCCCCAAGGGGCAGGACGTATCCCTGGGCGACCGGGCCAACATGGTCTACATGGGCTCCACCATCGTCTACGGCCACTGCAAGGCCGTGATCGCGGCGACCGGCATGGATACGGAAATGGGCCGCATCGCGGGAGCGCTGAGCGACTCCAAGGAAGGGCAGACGCCCCTGCAGAAAAAGCTTGGCGAGCTTAGCCACATATTGACCTATCTCGTGATCGGCATCTGCATCGTGATCTTCGCGGTGTCCGCCTTCAAGGACGGCGGCTTTATCGAAAGCATCAAGGCCGGCGATTTTAAGCCCGCCATCAGCACCCTGATGGTTGCCGTGTCCCTCGCGGTCGCGGCGATCCCGGAGGGCCTGGCCACGGTGGTTACGATCGTTTTGTCCATCGGCGTCACCCGCATGTCGAAGCGCCGCGCGGTCATCAGAAGGCTCACTGCGGTCGAGACGCTTGGCTGCACGCAGATCATCTGCTCTGACAAAACCGGCACCCTCACCCAGAACAAAATGACCGTGGTCAGGGAATTCACCAACGATCCCAGCCTCATGGCCACGGCGATGGCGCAGTGCTCCGACGCCGAGATCGGCTTAAGCGGCGAGGCGGAGGGCGAGCCCACGGAAAACGCGCTGGTAAACTACGCGCTGAAGCTGGGCCTTAACAAAACCGAGCTGGACAAGGCGCATCCAAGGGTCGGCGAAGCGCCCTTTGATTCCATCCGAAAGCTCATGACCACCGTACACCGGCAGGACGAGGGCTTTATGCAGTACACCAAGGGCGCGCCGGACGAGGTGCTGAAAAAGTGCGCCTACTATCTGGATAAAAGCGGCGTTCGCCCGCTGACGGACGAGGACAGAAAGGCGATCCTTGCCGAAAACAAGCTGATGGCGGACAAGGCCTTGCGCGTGCTGGCTGCGGCAAGCCGCAGGCACGACAGCCTGCCCGGAAGCTTTGAGCCGGACGATCTGGAGCGCGAGCTGGTGTTCGTGGGCCTGTACGGCATGATCGATCCTGTGCGCCCGGAGGTGAAGGCCGCCATCGAAAAGTGCCGCCAGGCGGGCATCCGTCCCATCATGATCACCGGCGACCACATCGACACCGCGACGGCCATCGCAAAGGAGCTTGGCATCATCACCGACGCTTCCCAGGCCATCACCGGCGCGCAGCTTGACGCGATCAGCGACGAGGACTTTGCAAGGGACGTAGTGAAGTATTCCGTTTACGCCCGCGTGCAGCCGGAAAACAAGGTGCGCATCGTAAACGCCTGGCGCGCCCTTGGCCGGGTGACCGCCATGACCGGCGACGGCGTAAACGACGCCCCGTCCATCAAGGCCGCGGACATCGGCGTGGGCATGGGCATCACCGGAACGGACGTGACAAAGAGCGTCGCGGACATGGTGCTTGCAGACGACAACTTTGCGACCATCGTCGAGGCGGTTGAGGAAGGCCGAAAGATCTACGACAACATCAGAAAGAGCATCCAGTTCCTTCTGTCTTCAAACCTCAGCGAAGTCATCTCCATCTTTACCGCGACGATGATCGGCTTTACCCTGTTAAAGCCCGTGCACCTTTTGTGGATCAACCTTCTTACCGACACCTTCCCCGCGGTGGGCCTTGGGCTTGAGGAGGCCGAGGACGACATCATGAAGCGCCCGCCCCGCGACCCCAAGACGGGCATCTTTGCGGGCGGCGTGGCCACGGACTGCCTGTATCAGGGTATTTTGGTCATGCTGTTGACCTTTGCGTCCTTTGGCCTTGGCAGCGTTTTGAACGGCGGCGCATTCGGCTTTAAGGACAGCGCCATCAGCGTCACCATGGCGTTTATCACCATGTCCATGGCGGAGGTCTTCCACTCCTTCAATATGCGCTCGGCAAGAAGGAGCCTGCTTTCCATCAAAAAAATGAACAAGTATCTGCTGGGCGCGATGCTGCTTAGCTTTGTGCTTACCCAGCTGGTGCTGTTTGTGCCGGTGCTTCGAAACGCGTTTGGCTTTGAGCAGATCAGCCTGAAAATGTACCTGATCGCGGTGGGGCTGGGCCTTTTGATCATTCCGCTTGTTGAAGTCGTAAAGCTTTTGCAGCGCACTTCCGCAAGGGTGCGGGCCCGCAGAAACGGCGAAGTGAAAAAATGACGAGGCGAAACGGGCGCGGCCTGCGCATCAGCTTCAACTCCCCCGTGGTGCTGGGGTTCACGTTTTTGTGCCTTATGACGCAGGTACTGAACCTGCTTACCGGCGGGGCCAGCAACAGGCTGCTGTTTTCGGTGTACCGCGCAAGCGCCCTGGACCCGCTTACGTACCTGCGGCTCGTTTTGCACGTTGCAGGGCACGCGGACTGGGAGCATCTGCTGAGCAACATGATGTACTTTCTGATCCTTGGTCCGATGCTGGAGGAAAAGTACGGCGGCAAAAATCTGCTGTACGTGATGCTGATCACCGCCCTGGTCACGGGCGTGCTTACGATCCTGCTGTTCCCCCACGTGCGGCTGCTTGGCGCAAGCGGCATCGTGTTTGCGTTTATCCTTTTGTCCTCCATCACCGTGCGGGAGCAGGGCACCATCCCTCTCACCTTTTTGCTGGTGGCGCTTATGTACATCGGCCAGCAGGTGTACGAGGGGATCTTTCTAAGCGACAACGTGTCGCAGATCACCCACATCGCGGGCGGCGCGGTGGGCAGCTGCCTGGGCTTTGTGATGAACAGGCGCAGTTTAAGGAAAGGCTAAAAAGCACCGAAGGGGAGGAACGCGTATGAAGGCGGCAAAGCAGATCGTTGTTTGCGCGTGCGCGCTGATACTACTGTGCGTGCTTGCAAGATTTACGCTGTTTAACTCCTTTCGGGACTACATCCCCCTGCCCCACGAAGGGGAAGGCGCTGCGTTTGAGCTCGAGGGAAAGGGCATTTTGGAGCTTACGCCCGGCGCGCGGCAAAAAGGCTATATGGAGGTAAGGATAAAGCCCCTCAGCCGCGGCGAAACGGCCGTATTCCTTGACGCACAGCACGAAAACCTCGGCGCGCTGTACCGCGTGGGCGCGCTGGGAACGGTGGCGAACCTCATAAACGGCAACTACACCGGCGACTCGGCGGTGCTGATCGGCTTAACCCTGTTCTACTTTCTGGTGAGCGCCATCATGCTGTGGCACTATTTTCACGAAAAGGGCGCGGATTTTTATTCCTACGCTTCCATTTACTATATCGGCTTTTCGGTGTTCGCGCTGGTGTGCGGGCTGCTGATGCTTCATGTGACCCTGCAGCATTTGACGAACCCCTTCACCTACAACATGATGATGACCTACGGCACCATCCAGGGCGCAAGCAGCGGCTTTATGCTGCTGACCGCGCCCCTGGCCGTGGGCTTTGCGCTGGCGCTTATGCTGAGCAATCTTGTGCTGCTTAAGCACGAAAAGCCGGGGCTTGGAAACGCGCTGGGGCTGGTGATGTCCGTTTTGATCCTTGGAGGCGAGGCCATCGCCTTTTTCCTTGGGACGCGCTACATCAGCGGTTCCGAAACGGAGGTGCGCTTCGCAAATGCCCTAAACAACAGCTACGCGACGGTATTTGTATATTTTGAGTGCATGCTGCTTGGCGCGGTGGTTTGCGCGGTAAAGGCCTCCCGCAGAAGCGTGAGCTACGACAAGGATTACATCATCATCCTCGGCTGCGCGTTTCGCAGGGACGGGACGCTTCCGCCGCTGCTGCGCGGGCGCGTGGACAGGGCGCTGGGCTTTTGGCGCGAGCAGCGGGCGCGAACGGGCAAGGTCGCGCAATTGATCCCCTCCGGCGGGCAGGGCGCGGACGAGAGCATGTCCGAGGCGGAGGCGATGAAGCGCTATCTGCTTTCGCAGGGCGTGAGCGCGGATGCGATATGCCTGGAGGACAAAAGCGAAAACACGCTTGAGAACATGCTGTATTCCAAAAGGCTCATCGATCAGGCGGGCGGCGGCAAGGCGCTGTTTTCCACCACCAGCTACCACGTGTTCCGCTCCGGCGTGTGGGCAAACCGCGCGGGGCTCAAGGCCGAAGGGATCGGCAGCCGCACCGTGTGGTGGTACTGGCCAAACGCCTTTATCCGCGAGTGCCTGGGCCTGCTCAAATTTCGCTGGAAGCAGGAGATCTTATTTTTGCTTGCGCTGCTATTGTTTTACGGCTCGCTTGCGGTCATACTGTAAGAAGGATCGAAGGGTGCGTCCATGGCTATAGAAAGTGTTACCTCCTCCTCAAACGCCGCGGTAAAGCGGCTGCGCGCGCTAAGCGACAGCAAGGGCCGCAAAAGCGCGGGCGCGTTTTTGGTGGAGGGCGAGGTGATGATCCGTGAAGCCCTGCAAAGCGGCCTTACCCCCCTGGAGGCGCTAAGCGAGCAGGATAGCCCGCTATGCCAGCTGCTTAGCGAAAGGGGCGCTGCAGTGCGCCTTTGCCCTCGGCACGTTATGGAGAGCGTATGCGACACCAAGACGCCGCAGGGCGTGTGCTGTGCCTTCGTCCTGCCGGAAAACGGGAGCATTCCCCAAAGCGCCCGCCGCTTGCTGGCGCTGGACGGGGTGCAGGATCCCGGCAACATGGGCACCATTTTGCGCACGGCGGACGCGGCGGGCTTTGAAGGCGCGTACTTAAGTCCCCTGTGCGCGGACGTGTACAGCCCCAAGGTGCAGCGCGCAGCGATGGGCAGTGGCTTTCGCATGCCGAGCGTTCGTCAGGAGCTGCCCCAGGCGCTTTTGCGCCTTAAGGAGGCGGGCTATACGGTGATCGGCAGCGCCCTTGACGGCCTGCCCATTTACGAGCACGCGGAGCTTTCCCGCCTGCCAAGGATCGTATTGGTGATCGGAAACGAGGCGCGGGGCATAAGCGAAAATGTGCGTAAGGTGTGCGACCTTATGGTAAAGCTTCCCATGCGCGGCAGGGCGGAGAGCCTGAACGCCGCGGTGGCGGCTGGCATTTTGATGTACGAGCTGACGAGGCCAGAGTAAGGCTTGGCGCGCGAAAGCCCGCGCATCCTATAGGAAACGCCGGCCGGGCGCGGTCGGCAAAAAGAATATGACAAAAAACGATCAGAGCAAAAAGAAGCAGGGAAAAAGGCTTACCGCGGTGAGCGCGCTGCACTATGTGCGGCTGGTCTATCGCTCGGCGCTGTTTGTTTTGCTGTTCATCAGTTATCTGCGCCTGCGCCTGTCGGGCGGGGAGACGCAGGCGCTGGATCTGCCTTCGGTGCTTTTGAACGTGACCTGGCTCGTTTTCGTGGTGGAGATGGTGCTGCGCTTTTTCCCCTCCAGATACGAAAGCCCGGGCAGCCAGAAGCAGTTTGCGCGCAACTACATCAAAACCGGGCAGACGGACATCGCCATCCCCGACAATAACGCCGTGGTGCTGGTGGCGCTGATCTGGATCATCTTTAACGGCCTGTTTGGGGCGCTGCACATGCTGGGCGTATTGGACGACGGCATCATGATCCTGCTGTGCGGCTTTTACAGCGTGTGCGACATGATCTGCATCCTGTTTTTCTGCCCCTTTCAGACGCTGCTTTTGAAAAACAAATGCTGCAGCTCCTGCCGCATCTACAACTGGGACTACGCCATGATGTTTACGCCCCTGTTCTTCGTGCGCAGCGGCTATTACTGGAGCCTGCTGGCGCTGTCGGTGGCGCTGCTGCTGAGGTGGGAGATCACGTTTTACCGCCACCCGGAGCGCTTTTCGGAAAAAACGAACGAATACCTGCAGTGCAAAAACTGCACCGAAAAGCTCTGTCAGCACAAGCGCCAGCTGACCACCCTGTGGAAGCAGATCGAGCGCTACACGCAAAAGCGCATCAAGCGCCTGAAAAAGACCTGATACCCTGTTCAAAAAGCGTCTGCATTTTAACGCGTTCATCCAGATGGGTGAACGCGATTTTTGTGTAAAAGCGGAACATCTCACAAAATCCCACAAAAAACATCAAAAAATAACAGTTGGATTGTGGGAAGTTATGGTTTTTTGCGGGCCGATATGGTAGAATAGGGGTAAGAATGCGTGATGGGAGGTGTCGGCATGCTTGCACAGGAGCGCAGGCTCCGGGTCGAGGAACGGCTGCGGAGCGAGGGACGCGTATCGGTAAGCGAATTGAGCCGCGCCTTTAACGTATCGGAAGAGACCATACGCCGCGATCTGGAGCGGCTGGAAAAGGATGGCGTCGCCCGCCGGGCCTACGGCGGGGCGCTGCTGAACGAAGACGAGCACACCGAAACCCCGTATGATATACGAAAGCGCAGCTCCGTAACGGAGAAGGAGCTGATCGCCTCCCTAGCCGCGGGGCTGATCCGCGACGGCGAGTATATCATGCTGGACGAGAGCTCGACCTCTTTTTTTGTGGCCGCGCAGCTGAAGCGCCTAAGCGACCTTACTGTGATCACCAATTCCATGGAGGTCGTGGACTGTCTGGGCAGCGCGCCGGGCTTTACCGTGATGTGCACCGGCGGGGTCAAGCGCCCAAGCGCGCCCTCCTTTGCCGGGCATCAGGCGGAGAGCATGGTGCGCTCCTATCACGTGGACAAGGCCATTCTTTCCTGCGACAGTTTGGACATCGACGCGGGCTACACCGACCGGCACGAGGATACGGCGCTGATCAAGCGCGCGATGATGGCCTCGGCGCGGCAGGTGATCCTGGCCGCCGATCACACGAAGCTCGACCGCGTGGCGTTTGCCAACATCGGCTTTTTGAAGGAGCTTGACTGCCTTGTGACTGACGCGCGTCCCGACCGACGCTGGCTGGAGGCGCTTGACAACAACGGAGTAAGACTGATCACCCCTTAATGACAGGAGGAAAAGCACATGAATCTGTCCCCACTGATCTACTTTTCAAGGCTCTACGGCGCGGATCCGGAGCTGGTCACCTGCGGAGGCGGCAACACCTCCATGAAGGAAAACGGCGTGATGTACGTAAAGGGCTCCGGCACGGCGCTCAAG
>CADBNW010000049.1 GCA_902796025.1 uncultured Eubacteriales bacterium | reverse complement strand
GCGGCACTGGTGGAAAACGCCTTTGCGTGCTATAATAAGAAGGTGCTGGTGCGGCAGACCGAGGCTCTGGGAGACGAAAACAAATAATCGCGCTGCGCCGAAAGGGGACGCAAATGTCAAAACGCATTGCTTGCGCGCTGTTTGCGCTTGTACTGATCGTATGCGCCGGGATCACCCCGGCGCATACCGCGCACTCCGAGGCGGACGTCTACGACATATCGCCCGTTCTGTGCAGCCCTTCTCCCTCTGACGAAGCGCAGCAGCTCATGAACTGGCTGTGCGAAGAGTACGGGCAACGGATGATCTCCGGCCAGTACCTTGAGGAAGGGCAGCGCGGCAACGAATTAAACGCCATTGCAAAAGTGACGGGCGGTTTGTACCCCGCGCTGGTGGGGCTGGATCTTATCAACTACTCCCCCTCCTCCGTGGCGCTTGGCGCGCGGGGCGGCGCGGTCGATCAGGCCATCAAGCTTTGGCAGCAGGGGCACATCATCACCCTGTGCTGGCACTGGCGCGCGCCGGAACAGTATCTGAACGCTGACGACACCTCCTGGTGGGGCGGCTTCTACACCGAAAACACCAGCTTCGACCTTGGCAAAGCCTTAAGCGGCGAGGATCCCGAGGGAAAAGACCTGCTGCTTCGGGACATGGACGCGATCGCCCTGCAGCTTAAAAAGCTTCGGGACGCTGGCGTTCCGGTTTTGTGGCGGCCCCTGCACGAGGCCAGCGGCGGCTGGTTCTGGTGGGGCGCTTCGGGCGCCGAGGCCTACCTTGAACTGTATCGCCTGATGTACGAGCGCTTTACAAACGAACATCAGCTCAACAACCTCATCTGGGTCTGGAACGGGCAGGACGCCGCCTGGTACCCGGGCGACGACATGGTGGACATCATCGGCGAGGACATCTACGCCGGAAGCCACGTGCACGACATCCAGAAAAAGGCCTTCGAGCGCTGCCAAAGCTACACCGATGCCAATAAGCTCATCATGCTTACCGAATGCGGCTGCATCCCCTCCCCCATCGCCTGCGCGCGGGAGAACGTGATGTGGAGCGCCTGGTGCGTATGGTGCTACGAGTACGTGCAGGTAAACGGTCAGTACAACGAGGCCTTCACCACGGCGGATCTGTTGAAGCGCTTTTACGAATTGGAAAACGTCATCACCTTAAAGGACGTGCCTTCCTTCGGGCGCGCGCCGCTTCAAACAGCAAATACCGAAAACGCCTTAAGCTTTTCCTTTAAGGACGCGACGTTTCGCGGCGCGGTGCAGCTTGCAGGCGACTGGGTGGAGATCCGCGGAAACGCCCAGACCGACGGGCTCAAGCTTACCTTCACCGTGCCGGAAAGCGGCACCTACCAGCTCGTGGTGCGCCAGGCCGGCATCGGCGGCTACAAGGAAAACTATCTGACCCTGGACGGGCAGGCGCTTGACAACCTCACCGTGCAAGGCACTGACGAGGAGGACACCCTGGCCGCAGAGCTCTTCCTTGAAGAAGGCGAGCACACGCTGGACATCACCGCCTTCTGGGGCTGGGTGCGCCTTGAAAAACTGACCCTCATTCCCATAGAGAAAGAAGAAACCGCATGATCATCGATTTTCACACCCATACCTTTCCGGACAAAATCGCTGCAAGGGCCATCGCGCAGCTGGAGCAGGCCAGCCACTCCCGCGCCTTCACAAACGGCACCGTAGAGGGGCTGAAGGCCTCTATGCGGGAAGCGGGCATCGACGCAAGCGTGGTGATGCCCGTCGCCACCAATCCCCATCAGGTGGAGCATGTAAACGACGCCTCCATCGCCCTGAACAACGCAGGCGCGCAAAGCGGCGTGTACTCCTTTGGCTGCATGCACCCGGACTATCCCGAGCCCGAATCGGAGCTTGAGCGCGTAGCGTCAAGCGGCATAAAGGGCATAAAGCTCCATCCCGTCTACCAGGGCACAGACTTTGACGACGCCAGGTACATCCGGATTTTAAAAGCCTGCCGGCAGCTTGGGCTGATCGTTTTGATCCACGCGGGCTTTGACATCGGCTTTCCGGGTATGGAGCAGGCGCAGCCGGAAAAGATCCGCCGGGCCGTGGACCAGGTGCCTAATCTTACGCTGGTGCTTGGGCACATGGGCTCCTGGCTCTGCTGGCAGAAGGCGGAAAAGCTGCTGAGCGATCTTGGCTTGTACATCGATACCTCCATTTCCATCGAAAGGCATGATACAGACGGCAGCAGCGAAGGACTGGGCGACGGCCTGCAATTGCTGAGCCCTGCCGAGGCACGGGACATCATCCGCTCCTACGGGATAGAGCACACGCTCTTTGGCACCGACAGTCCCTGGGACAGCCAAAAGCGCGCCGTAGAGGGCTTTAAAGGCCTTGGCTTCACGCCAGAAGAGCTTTGCGCGATACAGGAAACCAACGCGCGCAGGCTGCTTGGCATCTGAAAGCCCTGTTTCCCCCAGTATTTTATCACGCACGCAAGCTTCGCGCGGGTCGCTTTCCAAAGCGCCCGCGCGTTTTTCTGTGCAAAATGCGGCAATTCCCGGTGTATAATTGTAAATATTCGGTTAATACTACACATCTTGCTTCTTTTCACGCCTTTTTTGTGGTAACATATCACTATTATGTTGTGTTCACATGATGAGTATGAAGAAAGAAAGGCGGTCATCGCATGAGTGACAAAGCTGCTCAGGTGAAGATCCACGGCTCAGGTGCGAAATACTGGAAGGTGCTGCTGGCAGAGCTGGTGCGCGACCGGTATCTGTACCTGCTTTTGCTGCCGGGTCTTGCGTACTTCCTCGTATTCAAGTACCTGCCGATGTTCGGCATCCTCATTTCCTTTGAGGATTACGTCCCCTACAGCGGCGTGCTGGGCAGCCAGTGGGTGGGCTTGAAGTGGTTCAGCTACTTCTTCTCCTTCCCCGCATGGCTAACGTATCTCAAGAACACGCTAATCCTCAGCTTCATGAACATCGTGCTCTATTTCCCGGCCCCCATCATCCTTGCGCTGCTGCTGAATGAAATGCGCTCGCTGCACTACAAAAAGATCCTGCAGACCCTTTTGTACGTGCCGCATTTCATCTCCATCGTCATCGTGGTTTCCATCACCTTCGTGATGTTTGGCCCAAGCGGCATCGTCTACCGCCTGACCCAGCAGATCCTGGGCGCCCCCATCAATTACATGGGCTCTCCCTACACCTTCCGCTGGATGATCATCGGTCAGACCATCTGGAAGGAGACCGGCTGGGGCACCATCATCTTCCTTGCCGCCCTCACGAACGTCGATACGCAGCTGTACGAGGCCGCCATGGTTGACGGCGCCGGCCGCTTAAGAAGGCTTTGGCACATCACCCTTCCCGCCATCCGCTCCACCATCGTGCTTATGCTGATCCTTCGCATGGGCTCCGTGCTGGATACCGGCTATGACCACCTGATCCTTATGACCAACCCCCTCAACTACGACGTATCCCGCACGCTGGACGTATTTGTGTACCAGCAGGGCATCCAATCCGGCAAATTCAGCTACGCCTCCGCCATCGGTCTTATGAAAGCCGTCGTCAGCGTTTCCATGGTCATCGGCTCCAACAAGATCGCGCACGCACTGGGCGAGCAGGGTCTGTACTGATTTGGCGAAGGAGGTTTCAAAATGGCACAGCAGGCGGCTACCAGCCAAAACAAAAAAATGATCATCTCCTCCGGCGCGGTGGGACAGAATGCGACCATCGGCAGCCGGATCTTCGACGTGCTAAACTACGTCATATTGACGCTCGTAGCGTTTACCACGATCCTTCCCTTCATCTACATCATCGGCGCGTCCTTCGCCACGGAATACGAGATCGCCACCCGGCCCATGTTCTTTATTCCAAGGGACGTGTCCTACAGCGCCTACCAATACATCTTCTCCAGCAGCAAGATCTTGAACGGCTTTAAGAATTCCGTTTTCATCACCGTGGTGGGCACGCTGATCAACCTGTTTTTCACCGTCACCATGGCTTACGCCATCTCCAAGCCCCGCTTGAGAGGCCGCAACTTCTTCCTGAATATGGTCATCGTGTCCATGTTCTTCTCCGGCGGCATGATCCCGGGCTACATCGTGGTGGCAAACATCCTGAACTTCAAAGACACCTACTGGTCGGTGCTTCTGCCCGGCGCCATCAGCGCCTACAACATGATGATCGTCAAAAACTTCTTCCAGGGCATCCCCCAGGAGCTGGAGGAATCCGCTTCCCTGGACGGCTGCACGGAGATCGGCGTGCTTTGGCGCATCGTGCTTCCCCTCTCCCTTCCGGTGCTGGCCACGTTCGGCCTGTTCTACGCGGTCGGCCATTGGAACGCCTACTTCGGCGCCATGATCTACATGACCGGCGCAAAGGAAAAGTGGCCCCTGCAGGTGCTGCTGCGCGAGATCATCATCATGTCCAACGCCTCCGCCGGCGATATGGCCAACATGGATCCCGACTTTGTGCAGCCCCCGGAGCAGTCCGTAAAGATGGCCGTCATCGTGGTTTCCACCGTTCCGATCATGTGCGTGTACCCCTTCCTGCAAAAGTACTTTGTAAAGGGCGTCATGGTCGGCGCGCTGAAGGGCTGATTTACGTCCCATGGTTATCCGCGGCTCAAAGCCGCTAAAAGATAACAAATTTTAAAGGAGGAAAACCCATGAAAAAACTGCTTGCTCTTATGCTGGCACTGGTTATGGCGCTGTCCGTTATGAGCATCGCCAGCGCCGAGGGCGAAGAGCCCTTCGAGATCACGGTGCTGCTGCCGCAGTTCCCCTCTGAGATCGAGTTCGTCATGGACGACAACCCGATACTCAACTACATCACCGAGAAGACCGGCGTGAAGCTCTCCATCCTCTGGGGCGCCAACAGCATCTATGCTGACGTTCTGAACACCACCCTGGCGGACAAGAACATGCCCATGCTTCTGTCCGTGACCGACGCCCGCGCGCCCATCATCATCGACTCCGCCCGCGCCGGCGCGTTCTGGGACATCACCGATTACGTCCAGGACGAGGAAGAGTATCCCTACCTGGCCGCCGGCTCCGACGCGGTTTACAGCAACATCGCTGTGGACGGCAAGGTGTACGGCATTTTCCGCTCCCGTGCGTTCCCCCGTGGCGGCATCTACTACCGCTGGGATATCGCAAACGAGCTGGGCTTTGACGAGGTTCCCACCACCATCGACGAGCTGACCGAGCTGGCCGAGGCCCTGGCGACCTACAAAGAGGACACCTACGCTCTGAACATGTGCTCCTACACCGCGGGCACCATCTCCGTCATCACCGTGGCCTTCGGCGCGCCTAATGTTTGGGGCGTAAACGAGGACGGCGACATCTACCCCGCCTTCCAGTCCCCCGCCTACCTCGAGGGTCTGAACTGGCTGCGCCATCTCTACGAGATCGGCGGCATCGACCCCAACTTCGCGCAGATCTCCACCTCTGAATGGGACAACATCGAGCGCACCGGCAAGGCCTATATGCGCTTTGACTGCATGGATAACGCCCATCGTCAGCAGGAGTGGTTCGAGAACAACGCGGGCGCTACCGAGCAGATCTGGATGAGCCTGTGCGGCCTTGAGAAGGAAGACGGCTCCATCACCGTATGGCCTCAGAACCCCGGCTTCGCCGGCGAAGTGCTGGTGACCAAGAGCGTCAAGGAAGAAGACCTGCCCAAGGTCCTCAAGTTCCTCGACTGGTGCTCCAGCCCCGAAGGCAACACCCTGCTCAACGCCGGTCTTGAAGGCCTGACCTACGAGGTCAACGAGGACGGCTATCGCTACGTTCCCGAAGGCGACGACAAGTACGCCACCAACTCCGGCAAATATCACAACAACCTCAACCAGCTCTCCATGGGCACCGCCGGCGAGAACCAGGATCCGCCCGCCGTGGTCAACAAGGGCTACACCAACCTGCGTGAGCGCTACAACGCCCTCAACACCGAGTATGCACAGTACGCAGTTGCCAACCCCTGCACCGCGCTGATCAGCGACACCTACGTTGCCTACGGCAAGGAGCTTGACGACATCATCTCCAACGCCGCTGTGCAGTACATCGCCGGCCTGATCACCGAGGAGCAGCTGCGCGAGGCGTGGAACAACTGGGCTGCCCAGGGCGGCACTCAGGTAACCGCTGAGTACAACGACGCCTATCACGCTCAGTTCGCCGACTGATCCACATCAACGCTTTTCTCCGGGCTGCCGCTTCTTTGCGGCAGCCCTTTTTTGTCCCCGGATCCATCCGCTTTGCTCCCCCGCTCTTCTCGAATTATATTTAATACATATGTTTCAATTTTGTTAGATTAAAAGCTTGCAATTGGATTTTGTTTTAGATAAAATAAACTTGTTTAGTTATGTCAATAAACATAAGTAAAGGCTTTGGAGGTTGACTGCCATGAACGCTTCCGGCGGCAAGGAGCATACGCTTTTGCAGAAGATCGGCAAAGGCCGGCTCGCTGCCCTGCTGATTTTGCTTGCCGATTTTATTCTGATCCACGCCGCGTACTTTGGCGCGCTGTTTTTGCGCTTCGACTGCGTGTTTTCCCAGATCCCCCAGGACTATGTTCACAGCTACCGCAGCTTTATCACCCTCTACGCCCTTGGCAGCATCGCGGTATTTGCCCTGCTTCGCATGTACAGCGCCGTGTGGCGTTACGCCTCGTATTCCGAGCTTTTGCGCGCGGCGTTTGGCTCCATCATAACGAGCATCGCCCACTGGGTGCTGATTACCCTGCTTTGCCAGCGGATGCCCTTTTCCTATCACGTCTTCGGCGGATTTTTGCAGTTCGTGTTCGTCATCGCCGCCCGCTTCAGCTACCGGCTGTTCCTGGTGCTTTCCAGCCTTCGCATGCGCAAAAGCGCGGACGCGGGGCGCGTAATGATGATCGGCGCTGGCGCAAGCGGCAAAATGATCCTGTACGATATGAAGCACTCCGCAAACGTGAACGACGAGGTCATCTGCTTTATCGACGACGACCCGGACAAGTGGGGCCGCTACATCGACAACGTCCCCGTCGTTGGCGGGCGGGAAACCATCCTCGAAAACGTCAAAAAATACAACATCAGCAAAATCTACTTCGCCATCCCTTCGATCAGCGGCGAGGACAAGCGCGAGATCATCGGCATCTGCTCTGAGACCGGCTGCGAATTAAAGCAGCTTCCGGGCATTATGCAACTGGTCAACGGGCAGGTCAGCGTAAGCAGCATGAAGGACGTCTCCGTTGAGGACCTGCTCGGCCGCGAGCCCATC
>CADBNW010000048.1 GCA_902796025.1 uncultured Eubacteriales bacterium | reverse complement strand
ATTAAGGGGAGAAGTACATGAAGGAATACAACGCTAAGAATATCAGGAACATCGCCGTACTTGGGCATGGCGGCGAGGGCAAGACCACCCTCGTCGAGGCACTGCTCTTTACCACCGGCGCGATCGACCGTCAGGGCAAGGTAGAAAACGGCACCGCCACCACGGACTACGATCCCGAAGAGGTTCGCAGGCAAATCTCCATTTCCGCGGCGCTGGCTCCCCTGGAGTATAAAGACACCAAGATCAATCTGGTCGATGTGCCCGGCTTTTTCGATTTTGCCGGCGAGATGATGGGCCCCCTCACCGCGTGCGAATGCGCTCTGATCACCGTGGGCGCCGTGGGCGGCCTGGACGTAGGCGCTGAAAAGGCCATGAAGGAGTGCGACAAGCATCACACCTCCCGCATGATCGTCATCAACAACATGGGCCGTGAAAACGCCAACTTCCAAAAGGCGCTGGACACCATCACCGATAAATACGGCAACCACATCGCCCCCATCGAGGTCCCCATCATCGAAAACGGCCAGTTCGCCGGCGTCGTCTGCATCCTCGAAAACAAGGCCTTCACCGGCGAAGGCAAGACCCTCAAGGAGATCCCGATCCCGGATTCCGTCTCCGCTCAGGTAGAAGCCTGCCGCGAAAAGATCATGGAAGCCGCTGCCGAGACCGACGAAGAGCTGATGGAGAAATACTTCGAGGAAATGGAGCTTTCTCCCGAAGACACCATGAAGGGTCTGCGCAAGGGCATTTTGGAAGGCACTGTAGTGCCCGTCGTGTGCTGCGACAGTTTGAGCCGCATCGGCCTTGCAAAGCTGCTTGACAACATGGTGGATCTGCTTCCCTCCCCCGAGACCCGCGAGCATGAGGGCGTAAATCCCAAGACCGGCGATATCGAAAAGCGCGTCGTCAGCGAGCAGGAGCCCTTCTCCGCTCAGGTCTTCAAGACCCTGGCCGACCCCTTCGTAGGAAAGCTGAGCCTTCTCAAGATCAATTCCGGCGTGCTGACCGGCGATCTCGTCCTCTACAACGCCAACGCTGAAAAGACCGAAAAGCCCGGCACCATCTACACCATGCTCGGCAAAAAGACCAGCGCCATCGAGCGCGGCGTCGCGGGCGACATCGTGGCCCTGGCCAAGCTCGTCAGCGTATCCACCGGCAACACCCTGTGCGATCCGAACAAGCCCATCAAGTTTGCGGACATCGACTTCCCCGCTCCCTGCATCTCCATGGCCGTGTACGCCAAGAAGGCCGGCGAAGAAGACAAGATCTTCACGGGTCTTAACCGCCTGATGGAAGAGGATCCCACCATCACCATCACCAAGGACGCGGAAACCACCGAAACCCTGATCAACGGCCTGGGCGAGACCCACATCGACGTCGTCGCCAAGAAGCTGGCCAGCAAGTTCGGCGTGGAGTGCATCCTGCAGGATCCCAAGATCCCCTACCGCGAGAGCATCAAAAAGAAGATCGACGTGCGCGGCCGCCACAAAAAGCAGTCCGGCGGACACGGCCAGTTCGGCGACGTCGTCATCGAGTTCCGTCCCAACGACGATCCTACCAATACCGACTTCATCTTTGAAGACGCGGTCGTCGGCGGCGTCGTACCCAGGAACTTCATCCCCGCCGTTGAAAAGGGCCTGCGCGAGAACATTCGCCACGGCGTGCTGGCGGGTTACCCCGTTGTCGGCCTGACCGCCAAGCTCCACGACGGCAGCTACCACCCGGTAGACTCCTCTGAAATGGCGTTCAAGACCGCCGCGCGTCTGGCCTTCAAGCAGCTGACCGAGGCTTCCCCCTACCTGCTGGAGCCCGTCATGCGCGCGCTGATCGTCGTTCCCAACGATTACGTCGGCGCCATCATGGGCGACATGAGCAAGCGCCGCGGCACCATCGGCGACCAGAAGACCCTGGAGGACGGCGAGGTGCAGCTGGAGGCCCTGGTGCCCCAGAGCGAAATGTTCAAATACGCCACCGACCTTCGCAGCATGACCCAGGGCCGCGGCTCCTTCTCCATGACCTTCCAGGAGTATCAGGAGGTTCCCGCCCAGAACGCCAAGAAGATCATCGAATCCGCAAAGCGCGAGGACGAAGAGGACGAATAATCCCCCATTCCGCATCGCACTGCAAAACGGCGCTGTGTACACCACACAGCGCCGTTCCCATATCAGTATTACTCTAACTTTCCATTCATAAGCTTGCGCATCCGCCCCTCATGCAGCTACTGCTTTTGCGCACTTCCTTTGCGCAGACCTTTTCCGCGCGCCGCTTCCGTGCTTCCGCGTTTCTGTCTTACCACTCCCGCCATTCCTCGGTCACGTCGCTTGGGGCGTTCTTTAAGCCGCAGTCCTCCGCGCTTTTCTGGATTGCTTCCCAAAGCCATTCGCGCTCTTCGGTTTCAATAAAATAATCCCTGGCTTCGTTCAATTCATTCAACTTCAGAACGACTGACCGCACCTGCTCCATGATCTGATCGTCGCTGGGGTTACACAAAGCGGCAAGCTGCTCCACAAAGTCGTTCAGGATCGATTGCACCAGCGCAACATCTTCGTCCGTATAGGAATCCATTCCAAATTCATGTATCATTTGAAGCATGGGCTTAACGACAACGCTCATAATGCGTTCCTTACAGGCAATGACATCCATATCAATAATTCTCCTT
>CADBNW010000047.1 GCA_902796025.1 uncultured Eubacteriales bacterium | reverse complement strand
GTCGCGGGCGGCACCGGCAACCCCTTCTTTACCACCGATACCGGCGCGGCGCTTAGGGCCGCGGAATTGAAGGCGGACATCGTCTTTAAGGGCACAAGCGCCGAGGGCATCTACGACAAGGATCCAAGAAAGCATCCGGACGCCGTTATGTACCGGGACATCACCTACAAAGAAGCCATCGACAAGCGCCTGGGCGTGATGGACACCAGCGCCTTTGTGCTGTGCATGGACAGGGGCGTGCCGGCGATACGCGTGTTCAAAATGGACGATCTGGAAAACATCTACCGCGCGGCGCTGGGCGAGGAGCTTGGCACGCTGGCGCACCTGTAAAAATGACAGATGCTTTGGGAGACGAATTTATGAAGAAATTTCTTTTGCTGCTTTTGTCGCTTTCGCTGCTGCTTGGCGTTTTTTGCGCCAGCGCGGAGGATAACGCGCAGATTTTGCTTGAGTATATGCCGCAAATCACCGTGCTAAACGGCACAGACCTCGTGATCGTGACCGAAAAGTTTACCCACTGGAAAAGCCTCTACACCACCGAAGGCCAAAAGCAGGCGGGATTCCCCTACACGGATCTGCAGTACCTGAACTACGGTTATTTTCTGGCCTGGAACGGCGAGGGCATAAACAACCGGGCCCTTGTGCATGTAAACGGCCAGCAGATCACCGAAGCCGCCTACGGCCAAATCAGCGTGTACAACAACCATTGGGCAGTGGGCTATGTGCTGAGCGCCGCCGAAGAAGGCAGCTTCAAGCGCGGAAACGCCACCTTCAATGTGGATTATTACGATATTTTCTACATCCCGGACGAGCCCGCGCCGTCCAAGCCCGTTGGCCGGCTGGAGGCGGGCGGCTTTAAAAACGCCGACGCGCACGGCGAGTATTTGTCTGTGCTGGACACCTCGGACACAGTGACCCTGTTTGACAGCAAATTTGAGATCTGCGATTACGCTCCCAGCAGCGTTGGCGCGCCGGTGTACGTCATAACGGATTACGTGATCATGAACGCAGCGACCGGCCAGCAGGTCAAGGACGGCTTTACCGAGGTCAGAGAACAGAAGGTGCAAAACGGGCTGTACCTGATCGGCTCGCGCTTTAATTACAAGGGCCAGAAGGTCGCGGGCGTGCTGACGCCGGAGGGCAAAGAGCTGATGCCCGTGGAGTATTTTGTTTCCAGCGTGACGGACAAGTACGCCCTGGTGACCGACGGCGGCAGCCTGAGGGGCTTATACTCCCTTGAGCAGCAAAAGCAGATCGTGCCAAGCGAGTTTACGGCGATCGTCACGATGAATACCGCAAACGATCCCTACGTCTTTTACGGCTATGCCATCGTGGAAAACGGGGATCTGCGCGGCTATTACGACACGGTCAGGGGAGAGCTCTCCACCGAGCTTAAATACGACAAGGCCGCTGTGACCACCGTAGGCTGCACCACCTACTGGCAGGTGGAGGAGGGCGTGTTCATGCTGGCCGCCGCGGACGGCGTGGAGACGGAGATCCACGTGGACTCCATCGAGCGCAACAGCTCCCGCGGCAGCGGATACTATCTGGTGGCCAAAAAGGATGGGCTGTTTGGCGTGATCGACTGGCATGGCAACGAGATCCTGCCCTTCATTCATAACAGAAACATCATCATCACCGACGACGGGCAGGGCGCCATCCGCACCTCCACCGGCACTGAGCTGGACAAGCTCTTTGCGGCCAAAGCTTCGGAGCAATGAAGCGGAGCTTTTTGAAGCCCCGCCTGCTGGCGGCGCTTTTCCTGCTCCTTCTGCTGCTTTGCCAAAGCGCGCAGGCAGACGCCGCGAGCAGCCGCATATTGCTGGACAATATGGGCGAGATCCGCGCCGTGAACCAGACGCGCTATCTGCTTGCCCGGGATCCAAGGACCCAGCTGTTTGCCGTGTACGACACGGACGGGCTTTTGCTCAGCGCCCAGACCCTGCGCGATCCGGCATATGTGGGGTTTTCCTGCTTTCGGGATTCCTCCGGCAGCGGAGAGCTCAACAGCAGGGCCCTCGTCGCGGCGGGCTCGGAGTATGTTTCTCCCTACGAATACGGCGAGATCCGCGCTTTGAACAGCGCCTGGGCGCTTGGCTGGGTGCTGAAGGACGCCAGCGAAGAAGCCTACGATTTTAAAAGCGGACAGGCTTTTTACGACATAGAGCGCTGCGACGTGTTCCGGCTTGGCAAAAACGCGGGGCTCGCCGCGCAATTGCCCGGCAGCGCCTTTTCCGCTGCCGCCGCGCATGGGGATTACATTTCTGTACGCGACCGGGAAGGCCGCGTTACCGTGTACGATCCGGACTTTGCGCAAGTACAGCTCACTGCAGGAAACGTAAACGAAGGCGTGTACGGCATCGTGGACTGGGCGGTGGTAAACCGCGCCGACGGACGGGTGATTCTGGACGGCTTTGGCGAGTGCCGCGAAATCAGCCTGCCGGAGGGCACGCTTTTGCAGATCGCCCGCACGGACTACAGCGGACAAAAGCAATACGCCGTCATCGACCTTGCAGGGCAGTATCTTCTGCCCCTTGGCAGCTACAGCATAAACAGCGTAAAGGCGGGCTACGCGGTGATCAGCCAAAACGGGCTGCAGGGTCTGTATTCTCTGACTCTTGGACGGCAGCTCGTGCCCTGCGAATACGACAGCATCTACGCTAACGCTCAGGCGCTGGATCCCTATGTAAGCTACGGCTACGCCTGCGGCGTGAAGCAGGATGTGCGGTACTATATCGACGTGGAAAGCGGCGAGGTCGCAAGCACGCTGGTATACGACGCAAAGCAGATGAGCCTGGTGGGCGCTACCCGCTTTGAACGGCTGAACCGCACCACCTACACCGCCCAATCGGCGAGCGGGCACGCATGGCGCGTATCGGACATGCAGCTTACTTCTTCCCGGGGCGACGGAGCGATCGTGGTAGCGCGCAGCTTTTTAAACAATATGTACGGCGTGCTGACCCACGAGGGACAGCCCCTGCTGGACTTCCGCTTTCGCTTTAAGCCAACGGTGACCGACGACGGCAGGCTGATCATACGGAAATACGACAACACCTGGCAGCTGCTTGCACTGGAATAGCCAAAACCTGCCCCCTTTTTTGCCGTTTCCACTTGAACACTTTTCCCGCGCGTGATATGATAGTAATATAAGTTTACCGGAGAGGCGATATGGAAAACGATACCCTGCGCTTTGAAAACCATCTGGTGTACGACCGCTCGTGCCTCATGCAGATCAACCGCCGCAGCATGTTCAGAAGCCGCACGGAGCTGTATCTATGGCTCGGGACGGTGATCGGGATGCTGGCGCTTACGCTTATTCCAGGCGCCGCGGCGGGAAGGCCGCTGCTAAACGACAGTAACCGCTTTGACTTTATCATTGTTCTCGTGCTTGGCGCGCTGTTTTTGGTTCTGTACTTTGGCGTGCCCGCGCTTTACACCTCCACGCAGCTCAAGCGCCAACAGGCCAACGGCATGGGCGATTACGAGATCTGGCTGCGCTTTTACGACGACCGGGTGGACGTAAGGAACAGCGCGACTCACGAGGAAGGGCATTTCGATTACGCATCCATCAAAAAGTGCACGGAGAGCGAAGACTACTACCTGATGCAGGACAGCGCGCGCCGGCTGCTGGTGGTGCGAAAAGCCGGCTTTACGAAGGGCAGTCCCGCGGATTTTCAGCGCTTTATGGCCCAAAAGGCCAGCGGCGCCAAAATACAGTGGAAGGCTGCCTGACAGTGTATCTCAAGATAGGGAGGATGAAACGATGACCATTACAAAGAGCCTGAACGCTGAGACCCTGACCCTCGCGCTGGAGGGACGTTTGGACACGATGACCGCGCCCGAGCTGGAGGCGGCGCTCAAGGAATGCCTGGACAGCGCGCAGGCGCTGGTGTTTGACTTTGCAAAGCTGGACTACATTTCCTCCGCAGGGCTTCGCGTGCTGCTGAGCGCGCACAAGCAGATGAGCCGCAAGGGCGGCATGACGGTCAAAAACGTAAACGAGATCGTGCAGGAGGTCTTTGAGGTCACGGGCTTTAGCGATATTCTGAACATAGAGTGAGCACTGCTGAAATAAGCTGCGGGAGGTAAGCCTATGAAGGAAATCTGCCTCGAAGCCGTGAAGGAAAACATCCCCCAGGCGACCGCCTTTGTGGAGGCGGAGCTGGAGGCGCTGGACTGTC
>CADBNW010000046.1 GCA_902796025.1 uncultured Eubacteriales bacterium | reverse complement strand
GCCAACACGTTCCGCAGAGCGGAATCGATTTGCCAAAGGCAAATCGACCTCAAACTGCAAGGAAGCGATTATTTGTTCCGGTCGTCTTCGCTTCGCTCTTACGAAACGCGCCACGGCTCTGAAAGCCCACTGGGCTTTCATTCACTACCGTGTCGCGCCCTGCACAAAAATCGCTGTCCTCGGGCGGTAGGTTGACTTGCCCACGGCAAGTCAATCCCACGCGGAGCGTGGGATGCCGACGGCTCAAATCAAAGATTTGAGACGCGGCACCGCAAGCCGCCCCTGCGGATTTTAATTGGAGGGGCTGCGGCCCCTCCAAACCACCCGGGGGCTGTTGCACTTGTGCAGCAGCCCCCAGACGATGGAAAGAAAAAAAGGTGGTTATTCCTCCTGCGCGATGTCGGCGTAGAGGTATCGGCCGCGGATGTAATATTCCAGCCGGGCCTTTCTAGGCGCGTCCTGGGCGCGGGTGAGCAGGGTGATGTAAAGGCGGTTTTCCGATTCGATGCTGCCAAAGGCGGGAAGATCCACGGGGCCTGCGCTTGCCTCGTGCACGCACACGTCCTCGGGCAGGGGGTCGAGGGTCAGGGTGATCCACTCCGCGCCGAAGGGAGAATGGCACTTGGCCTGGGCGCTCAGCAGCACGAAGCTGAAATCGTCGATGTTCAGCTTTTCCGCCTCTTCCTTGCCGAAAAAGGCTTCGCTGGCCTCCTGAAAGTCCTTTGGCATGTAGGAGGCGGGCACCACGCGAAGCTCGGCCTCTACCGTGAGACGGCTGGTATAGAGGTATAGCCCCACCAGCACCAGCGCCAGGCAGGCCAGAATGACGCTGAAACGGGTAAACTTACTCATAGCGTTTCAAACGCCTCCGCGCCTTTGGTGTAGATCCAGCGGTTCAAAAGCGCGGCGGCCAGGGCCGGCAGCACAAAAAGGAAGGGGCAGGCGTCAAAGGCGTTGCGCGTCAAATAGGCTGCAAGGCCGCAGAGGAGGGCCGCCGCCCAGCCGCCAAAGAGGCTGATCGTGACAGGCATGCCCTGCTTGATGGCCACGGCCTCGTTTGTCCAGTCCAGATGGGGCTTTCTTATATTGCACCACAGGCCAAGCGCGGAGATAAACGCGATGAAGGAAAGCGCAAACAGGATGTTTTGCACCCAGCCAAGCGCGTCAAGCCCCATCACGGCGCTTAGCGTGCACACCATCAACAGCGCCCCCGGCAGGTTTACGATGCAGCACAGCTTTTGCTTGGCACTGAAGATCTGCCCGGGCTTTACGGGCATGCTTTGCAATACCCATATCGCGCGCCCCTCCAGCGAAATGGAAGGCGCGGTGGTGGGCTGCATGGCGCAGATGAGGGCGGCGGCCAGGCCGGGCAGCATGCCAAGAAGCCGCGCGGGGACAGCGCCCATGTCGCTAAGCAGTTGACTTACCACAGTGCGCGCTTCACGAAAGCTGATAAACAGATATACGCAGGCCGCGGTCTCGATCAGGGTGCCCAGGATGTTGTTCAAAAGATACGTCGCGCTTTGGGTAAAGCGCCGCCGCTCCTTTTGAAACAGCGCCGCCGAAGCACTCTTTTGCGCGGTGCGCTTTGCGACGTACACGGCCTTTGCGGCGGAGCGCTGGCTGGTGGCGATGCGCAAAAAGCTGCGCTGGAGCAGCCAGCAGGTGAGGGCAAAGGCCAGCAGGGAAACGGCCGCATACAGCGCAAAGCCGCCCATGTGCCCGGTGTAGCCAAGGCCGATCAGCTTTAAGACGTAGGCGTTGGCGGAGAGCTTTTCGCCCACGGTGACAGCGTTTTGCGCGAGGGACTGCAACATGGTGTTCAGCCTGAAATAGACAAAGTAGTACAGCGCCAGCAGCAGCACCGACAAAACCACCGTGACGAAGGTCTTTTTACGGGTGTGCGCGGCGACGAGCGCCACCACCCAGCCCAGCAGGCAGCTGAGCGCGGAAGCAAGCAGGCAGGTTAGGATGAGGCCGAATAGGCACACGATCACCTGGGCCGCGCTTGTGCCGCACACGTAGATGTGCACGCCAAAGGCCGGGATCTGCACGATCGCCACAAACACGAAGGTGGTGGCGACGACCGTCAGCATGCGGGCAAACAGCAGGTAGATCGGGCATATGGGCATGGCGAGCAGCTGCTCGTTGTCCCTTGCCTGGTAGAGGGTGGAGTAGGTGCCAAACACGCTGCCCACCACGCCCACGGCCAGCGCGATGAGATTGAAGATGAGGTAGTACAGCCAGTCCAGCTCAGCCTGATGGAAGGTGTCGCAAAGCAGCATGCCCATGCCGACGAAGGCAAAGCCCACGCTGAAGGCCGCAAGCAGGTACAGTATGAAAAAGCCGATCCCGCCCTTTCGCTTCTGGCTGCGGTACTTTTTGGGCGTGTACTGCTGCTTTAATTCCAGAAACTGTTTTTTGATGAGCGCTTTAAGCATTGTTCTCCTCCAGCTCCAAAAACACGCTCTCCAAAGAGGAATTGCCCTTGACCTCGTCCATGGGGCCGCTGACGATCAGCTTGCCCTCCTTGATGATGGCGATCTTGTCGCAGAGCTTTTCCGCCACCTCCAGAACGTGGGTGGAAAAGAAGATGGCGCCGCCGTTATCGCAGTGCTCGCGCATCAGCCCCTTCAAAAGGTGCGAGGCCATGGGATCGAGGCCCACAAAGGGCTCGTCCATGATGATCAGGCGGGGCGTATGCAGCCAGGCGCTGACGACGGCGAGCTTCTGCTTCATGCCGTGGGAGTAGGCGCTGACGGGCTGGGCGAGATCCCCCTCCAGTTCCAGCATGGAGGCGTATTTGTGGATGCGCTCCTGCCGCGCGCCGGCGTCCACGCCGTAGATGTCCGAAACGAAGTTCAGGTACTGGATGCCGGTCATAAAGTCGTACAGGTCGGGATTGTCGGGGATAAAGGCAAGGCGGCGCTTGCATTCCAGCGGGTCGCGCTTGATGGAGACGCCGTCTATATAAATTTCGCCCTCGTCAAAGCGCAGTATGCCCACGCAGCTTTTGAGGGTGGTGGTTTTGCCCGCGCCGTTATGGCCGATGAAGCCGTAGATCTCGCCGGGCTGGATGTGCAGGGAAAGATCGTCTACGGCCTTTTTGTCGCCGTAGCGCTTGGTGAGATGCTCTATTTTCAGCATATTGCCGCTCCTTAAAACGGTTTTAGTATGTAGTCTCTGTCCGCGTCTGACAGATCTGCGTCCGCGGCCTCGATCAGCGGCTCCAGCTGCTCGGGGCGGCTTGCGCCCACGAGGGGGATCAGCGGATAGGGCTGCTTGATCAGCCACAAAAGTCCCAGCGCGCCGCAGCTTAAGAAAGTGCGCTCGCTTACCTTTTTGCAGCGCTCGAAGATGGAAAGGTTTTCCTTCGTCAAAAAGCGGGAGCGCGCCTTGAAGCTCAGCGCCTCCTCGCCGCCGCTTTCCATTTTTGCGAGGAAGCCCTTGGCCTGGGAGGAATAGGGGGTCATGAGCATTTGGGTCTCAAGGTGCATTTTCAGCATTTCCTCATCCGCCTGCACCATGCTGGGGTCGCTGGGCTGTTGCTGCCTGACCAGCGAATACTGGGGCTGGTTGGCAAAAAACGGCGTAAGGCCGTGGGCGCGGGCGTAGGCGTTTGCCTGAAGGATGCGCTGCGTCGACCAGTTGGACGCGCCGATCAGGCCGGTGTAGCCCTTTTCGAGCAAAAGCTGCAGGTTCTCCATGACCTGGCCCACCTCATAGGCTGGATTGTCCCGGTGCAGCCAGAAGATGTCCACGTGATCGGTGCCAAGCGCGTCCAGGCTTTCGCTGATGTCTGTGAGCAGCTCGTCCCTGGAAAGACGCCCCACGGGAGGCGTGCCCAGCACGTGATGCGCGCCCTTGGTGCTTAAAAAGATCTGATCGCGGTTGTGATTGACCGCCATCCAGCGCCCGATCACGCGCTCGCTTTCGCCGTTTCTGGGGGTGACGAAGTCGCCGTAGACGTGGGCGGTGTCGATGTAATTGCCGCCCGCCTGCCAGTAGGCGTCCAGGAGCTTTCGCCCCGCGCCTTCGCTGATTTTGCCGCCGAAATCCGTGCTGCCAAGGGCGATGCGTGCGGCCTGCTTTCCGTTGATGCTTAGATACTTCATGCTGCCCTCCGGGTAGATGTGCAAGGTATACTGGTGGGGAAAAATCAGTCGTTCAGGGTCTTCATGTACTCTAAAAAGGCAGCCTGCTCGTTTTCGCTAAAGACGCGGATGCCGCTTTGCTTGAGCAGCGCGGCGCTGACCCCGTCGCCGGGGATCAGGCTGCCGCTGAAGCTGCCGTCGTAGATCTCGCCGCTTCCGCAGGAGGGCGAGCGCGCCTTCAATACGGCGCAGGCGACGTGATTGAGCCTTGCCAAAGACAGGGCCGCCTGCGCACCCCGCTCAAAGGAAGCGGTGACGTCCTCGCCCTTTGTATTTATGACGCGCCCGCTTTTTTGCTCCGCGGGGCTTCTTGGCGTTGCAAGCCCGCCCAGTTGCTCCGGGCAGACGGGGATCAGGCTGTACTGATCGCTCAGCGCGCGCACCCAGTCGCAGGGGCGCGCGTCGCCCTTGTAGCGGCACGCGACGCCAAGCAGACAGGCGCTTACGAGAATGTTGGCCATGGTGCCCTCCTCCCGCTTTGGCGCTTAAGCCTGCTCCAGGGCCTGCGCGATATCCTCGATGAGGTCGATTTTGGACTCCAGTCCGCAGCTCATGCGCACCATGCCGGCGGGAACGCCGGCCGCGGCCAGCTGCTCGTCCGTCATCTGGCGGTGGGTGGAGGCGGCGGGGCAGAGGCAGCAGGTGCGGGCGTCTGCTACGTGGGTCTCGATGGCGGCAAGCTTCAGCGCCTTCATAAAGCGCTCGGCTGCGGCGCGACCGCCCTTTAATTCAAAGCTCACCACGCCGCAGGAGCCGTTTGGCAGGTACTTTTGCGCCATGGGATAGTATTTGTCGCCGGGCAGGGAGGGATAGCTCACGCGCGCGATCTTGGGGTGGGCATTCAAAAATTCCGCCACGGCCAGGCCGTTTTCGCAGTGCCTTGGCATGCGCACGTGCAGGCTTTCCAGCCCGAGGTTCAAAATGAACGCGCTTTGCGGGGACTGGGCGGAGCCGAAATCCCGCATGAGCTGCGCGGTGCACTTGGTGATGAACGCGCCGCCGTTTCCGAAGCGCTCGGCGTAGACGATGCCGTGATAGGATTCGTCCGGCGTGCAAAGGCCCGGATACTTGTCCGCGTGCGCCATCCAGTCAAAGCGCCCCATGTCCACGATCGCGCCGCCCAGCGCCGCGCCGTGGCCGTCCATGTATTTGGTGGTGGAATGGGGGACGATGTCCGCGCCCCACTCGCCGGGGCGGCAGTTGACGGGGGTGGCGAAGGTGTTGTCGATGATCAGCGGCACGCCGTGGTCGTGCGCGGCCTGGCTGAACAGCTCGATGTCGAGCACCGTAAGCGCCGGGTTTGCGATGGTTTCGCCAAAGACGCACTTGGTGTTGGGGCGAAAGGCCGCGTCCAGCTCCTCGCGCGTGGCGTCCGGATCGACGAAGGTCGTCTGGATGCCCATGCGCGCCATGGTGACGCTTAAAAGGTTGAAGGTGCCGCCGTAGATGCTGGAGGAGGACACCACGTGGTCGCCCGCCGAGCACAGGTTGAACAGCGCAAAGAAGTTGGCCGCCATGCCGCTTGAGGTGAGCATGCCCGCCGTGCCGCCCTCGAGGGAGGCGATCTTTGCGGCCACAAGGTCGTTTGTGGGGTTTTGCAGGCGGGAATAGAAGTAGCCCTCGGCCTCCAGGTCGAACAGCTTTCCCATGTCCTCGCTGGTTGCGTATTTGAAGGTGGTGGACTGAATGATCGGGATCTGGCGCGGCTCGCCGTTTTTCGGCGTGTAGCCCGCCTGTACGCACTTGGTTTCGATTCTTGGCGCCATAGTATAGCCTCCTGTTTAACGCGGCACCCGGATGCGCACCGCAGTTTTCAGATTTCGTATGTGAAAGCTGGTTTTGCCGGGGGCAAATTCCCCGTCCAGCGTCCAGTCGATGTTCTCGCTCGTTTCGATGTCCACGCGGGAGGATTGGGTCAGCATCAGCATGTCGCCAAACTTGGCCTGGGTGACCTGGAGCAAAAGGCGGCTAAGGTCGATCAGGTCAAGCGGCATGTCGGCAAGCAGCAGCTCAAACTTTCCGTCGTCCAGCATCACGCGCTCTTTGTCGATGGTGATGAGGCCGGCAAGGGAAGTGGTGTTGCTTACGCTGCCAAAGATGTAATCGCCCTCGAATTCGCCCTCGTCCGTGCGGATGCGGGCGTGGATGGGCTTGATCTCGCCAAGGCTCTTTACGCCCTGCAGGACGTAGGCCAGATGCCCCAGCACGTTTTTGACGCTTTGCGGCGTGTCGTAGCTGGCCTTGGTGAACGCGCCGAAGGAGGCGGTGTAGACGAAGCTTCTGCCGTTGAAGTCGCCGATGTCGACGGAGATCTCGCGGCCCCCGACCGCGTCCTGCGCGGCCTGGACGAGGTTGCGGCTAAGGCCCAGGGTGTTGCCAAGGTCGTTCGTGGTGCCGCAGGGGAGGTATGCGACCGGCACGGTAAGCCCGGCGGAGAGGATGCCGGAGATGGTTTCGTTCAGCGTCCCGTCCCCGCCCGCGCAGACGATGAGGTCGCTGCCCGCGCCGTACTGCTGCACGAGCTGGGTCGCGTGTCCCGCGCGCTCGGTCATGAGCACCGTGGGAAGATAGCCGGCTGCGCAAAAGACCTGCAGTATCTCGCTCAGAAAGCCGGCGACGCGCTTTTTGCCCGCCGTGGGGTTAACGATGAATAACAGCTTTTCAGCCATTTGGTATTCTCCTTTGCTTTGCAAGCGCGTACATAGACAGCGCCAAAAGCAATAATATTGTAAGCGTGAGCGAGCCCTCCAGCCCGTGCTGCGCCCCCGCCCAGAGGGAGCCGGAAACCCAGTACGCGCCGCCGCCCGGGTAAGCGCCAAGCAGCCGCGCGCCCGATAGAAAGCCAAAGCGAAGGAGCGTTTCCGGCCACAGGGAGCGGGCTTCAAGGTACAAAAGCGCTGTGAGCGCGCCAAAAAGCAGGCCGTTTACTGCGGTAAGCACACTAAGGCCGTACAGGAGAAGCCCCGCCGCGCCCTCTGTAAGCGCGGAGACGATCAGCGCGGCCTTTACACCAAACGCGCTATGTACCGCTTTTGTTATACAGCCCCGAAGCAGGAGCGCAAGCGCCCCTGAAAGCGCGAGCTGGCAGGCGTATTGCGGAAGCAGGCCGAAGCTTCGCGCCCCCGCATAGCGGATCTCGTCAAGCGCCTGCAAAAGAGCGACCGTGCCCCGGCCCAGCAAAAGCCCAAGGGGCAGAAGGCAGAGCCACTTAGCGCGAAAGGGGGCGTCTTGGGGCTTAAACAGCTCTTTTGCAAACAACAGCGCGCAGGCTGCGGCGGCAAAGGCCCCAAGCATGGCGATCTCCCCTTCGCCTGTGTACAGATAGCGAAGCAGGAGGCTGGCGCTTTGCAAGGCCTGGGCGTCTGAACCATAGCCGCCAAGCGCCCGGCTGCGGATGAGCAGCGCCGCCTGGGCACCCAGATATGCCGCGCCTGCGCCCAGCGCAAGCGCCGCAAGCAGCTTGAGCAGCGCATTCAGGCGTTTTTTCACTCGATCTCTCCGTAGATGAGCGGATGGGGCGCAGGGGGCTCGTCCTGCAGATGGATGGCGCTTTGGATCAATTTTTCCGCTTCGGCCTCGCGGCTCAGCGGCCCAAGGTGCAGCGTGCAAAGGGGCTGCCCCGCGCGTACCCTGTCGCCCAGGCGCACGCGCATGATCAGGCCCGCCGCGGGATCGATGGGGTCTTCCTTCTTTTCCCGGCCCGCGCCAAGGGCCTTGGCGGCATAGCCGATCTGGTTGGTGGTGATCGCTCCGACATAGCCGTCCCGGGCCGCGAGCACGTCCTTCGTGCTTTGCGCTTTGGGCAGCAGGCTGGTATCGTAGATCGCATCCGGGTTTCCGCCCTGGCAGCGCACCATTTCGGCAAGCTTTGCAAGGCCTTCGCCGCTTTCAAGTTTTGATAGCAGCATTTTAAGGCCCTCCTTTGCGTCCTTTGCCGCGCCGGCCAGGCGCAGGATCTGCGCGCCAAGCGCAAGCGACACGGTTTTCAGGTCGCCCTCGCAGCGGTTTGAAAGGATGTCGATGGCTTCCTCTACCTCCAGGGCGTTGCCCACGTAGCGGCCAAGGGGCTGGTTCATGTCGGTGACCAGGGCGGCAAAGCGCCTGCCGGTGCTGTTTCCGATGTCCACCATCGCGCGGGCGAGCTCGCGCGCCGCGTCCTGGGTCTGCATCATCGCGCCGCTGCCGGTTTTTACGTCCAGCACGATGACGGCCGCGCCGGAGGCGATTTTTTTGCTTAGGATGGAGCTTACGATCAGGGGCATCACGTCCACCGTGGCGGTCACGTCCCGAAGGGCGTAGAGCACCTTGTCACAGGGGGCGAGGGACGCGGTCTGGCCGATGATGGCAAGGCCCGTTTCATCCACCTGGCGCATGAAGCGCTCCTCCTCCATGCTGACGGAAAAGCCCGGGATGGATTCCAGCTTGTCAAGCGTCCCTCCGGTAAAGCCAAGGCCCCTTCCGCTCATTTTCGCGACCTTTACGCCGCAGGCCGCAACCAGCGGCACCAGCACGAGGCTCGTGGTGTCGCCTACGCCGCCGGTAGAGTGCTTGTCGCACTTTACGCCGTGGATGGCACTTAGATCCAGCATGTCGCCGGAGGCCGCCATGGCCATGGTGAGATCCACGGTCTCCCGGTGGGTCATGCCGTTGATGGCGATGGCCATGAGCATGGCGCTGATCTGGTAGTCGGCAAATTCCGCCCTTGTGACGCCCCGGACGAAGGCTTCGATATCCGAAGTCGAGAGCTCTTCGCCCCGGCGTTTTTTATAAAGCAATTCCGTTATGCTCATCGTTGTTTATTCCTCTGCAGCCCAGTGTTTGGCGCTCAGTGCCACGGCCTTTTCCTCGATGAGGCGCGCGACCAGTTCGGCGCCGACGGCTTCGTCGTCGTAGAGCAGGCTGTACAGCTCTCCGCGCGCGCTTGCGTACGCAAGGAAGGCGGCGCGCTCGGCGGCCAGCAGGCTTTCGAGACTGCCCGAAGAAGCGGCACTGAGTTTTGAATAGCACTCGTCAAGCGCCTTCGTCCAGAGGACAGCAACGCATTTCCAGCGTTCCGCGGCCGTCCCGTCCTCCCGGTTCAGGATGCGCTGGGAAAGCAGCACGTAGGGCTTAAGCGCCTTGCCCGCGTTTACGGACTTGATGTAAGAATACTCGTTCAGGGCGTCATATGAGAGATAGGTCAGATCGTCGCTGTCCGCGGTCTCGCCTGCGGTCAGGCTGACCAGGTCCTCCCGCGTTCCATCCATGGTGTCGAGCATGGCGGCAAGCTCGCTGGCCTGATCGCGCAGCTCGTCGGTGAGGTTTTCCCAGAGGACGGCCTCGTGCACGCCGGATGCCAGCAGGCGGGTTTTGTAGGTGCCCAGATAGGCGGTATACAGGGTGCGGTCGTTTGCAAGGGCCTGCTGCACGGCTTCGTCGGAGCCCAGGGCCTGCTTCAGCTGCCAGCACATTCTGTCAAAGGCGGTTTCCCACAGCATCGTGCCCTGCTCCCGGGCGGCGTCGCAGGCTGCGGGGTCCTGCGTATCCTGCGCGTTTACCAACAGGGTCTTCCAGGCGGTCTCCGTGCTTAGGAGAGACTCGGGCAGCAGGATCAGCGTCCTGCGGCTGCCGGGTTTGCCCGGGATCGGCCTGCGCCCGGGGAAGGTTTGCCCGAGGCCGCGCCCCGGCTGCTCGCCCACGGGGATCGTAAGCGTTTCGGCCTCCACATCCATGAGGCGCTTGTTGCTGCCGCGAAGACCCAGCCTTGCCCAGGCGTCGGAATACACATTGCCAAAGAGCAGATCGTCTTCGGTCACGGTGTAGCTAAGATGCACCGTGAGGGAGCCGTACGCGGACAGGGTTCCGCTGCCGACGAGATGGCCGGGGGCGTCGCACAGCACGTCACAGATCCTTATGTCGTTAAAGCGCATGCGCGTGTAGTTGATGAGAGAAAGGTCGATCTCGATGCTCTCGCCCGGGGCGAAGCACTGGCCGTTTTTGGGAAGCTTCGTGAGCGTCTGGATCAGGACGATGCCTTCGCCCTCGTCCTCCTCCAGGGCAGGCGGGAGCAGATCGCCCGGGCGGAAGGGACGCGCGGGCCTGCTTTCGCCGGTGCAGGGCGCGACGGCAGTGGCGCTGGCGCTGCGGAAATCGGCTCCGCCGGGCAGGTCGTAGGTCGCCGTGGCGGTAAGGGACATGGTTACCTTGCCTGCATGCGCGTCGGCGTTCGACACGAGGTGCTCAAAGGGAACGACGATGCTGCTGTACGCGCCCACGCTGTAGCTGCCAAGATCGATCGTGTCTGATACAGCGCCAAGCGGCGCCGCAGCCGCAGTGACTTCGCAGGCGAAGGGGCTCTGGTTTACCAGCAGCGCGTCAAAATGGATCGTTTCACCCTGCACGTAATAGACGGCGTTTGCGGGCGTGGACACGATTTTGAGCTCTGCGCTGAAGGAAAGCTGCTGGGAGTAGTCGGGATAGGTGATCGCGCCGGTCGGTACGATGACAGTGTTGGAGTAGACGACGGATTTGCGCTGCTGAACGCTGTACTCCGCATAGGACACGTTGCTGACGCAGCCCTTTAAGACGTCCTGCGCTGTGACGGTGTGTTCGTAGGGAATTGTGACGGTTTCTCCGGGCTTTACGAGAGCGTATTCGCCAAGCGGCGTTTTGCCGCTTAGCATATCGAAGACGGCGACGTTTTCGAGGTCGCAGACGCCGTCATTCTGGAACACGATGTTATAGTATACGGTTTCGCCTTCCACATAGAAGGACCCGTTTGCGGGAACGCTCACTTCGTACTTCGCCAGGACGGCGCTTCGATCGGACCAGGCGGCCGGCGCGGCGGAGGGCTCGGCCTCTTCGCCGGAGGTCAGGATGGTGACGGGGTTGGACAGGAGTGTGACCTCCCAGGTGTTTGAGGGATCGTCCGGTTCGGCCAGGATGCCCTGGGCCAGGGCGATGAACACCCATTCGCCCTCCTCCGCTTCCGAGGCCATAAGGGTGTGGTTGACATGGAAGGTATGCTGCACACCCGGTTCAAGGGCGGGGATGTCCGTTTCGCTGTCGCAGGGCGCCAGCAGCGTACCGCCAGCGAAGGCCTTGCTCCCGTTTACCACGGTGAGCTTGAAGCTTATGGTTTCACCCGCCGCGTAGGAAACGCCGTTTTGCGCTTCGCCGCTTACGCTCAGGATGATGTAGGGATGATCCGCCGCGGCGCAGGGGGAGAGGATGGGCTCGGCGTCGATCTCATTGGGCTCCTCGCTGGGATCGTCGTTGTCGGAGCACCAGCGGGCGAACAGATCGTGCTCGTAGACGCCGTTTTCGCAGTCCTCGGCGGTGACGGTGTGATGCACTGTCCAGGTAAGATGCCCGCCGCCCGGGAGGATGTCCGCTTCCTCCAGCACGTAGGCGTGGCCCTCCGCGGGCACGCGCAGGAGCTGTATGCCGTAGAGGCGGTAGTACTGGCAGTTGGAAAGGGTGACCTCGTAGCTGATGGTCTCACCCTCGGTGTAGTACGCACCGTTTGCGGGGGCGCTGACCTCTTTCTGCTCGGCGACCAGCTCCATGTCGCCCATCTCGTAGCCGACGGGGACGGGCATGAAGGCGGAAAACACCTCGCGCCCGGTGTAAATGGTGCCGGAGACGGCCTGCAGGAGGATCAGCTCGCCCTCCGGGTCGGACTCCTCTTCGTTCCACTGTACCGGAATGGTGAGGGTGTAGGCCGCCGTGTCGCCGGGATTCAGGCGCGTTTTGGGGCTGGTGAGGTACGCCGCCGCGCCGTCGGTTCCGATATAGTTGTGACCGGTGAGCTCCACCGGGTCGTGGGCGTTGTTGGTGACTTCGCAGAAGATCTGCGCGCTGCTTTCGTCCCACTCGGTGGAGTAGGCGTAGAGCGAAAGCAGGGGAACGGGCAGCGTGAAGGTGACGGCGTTTGAGGTCATGCTGCCCTCTTCGCATTCCGCGAAGGCGAGAAGCTCCGCCTTGACGCCGGATACGTCGTCGTACAGGTCGCTGCCCTGGATGTCCCCTTCTGTAAGGGTGATGGTTTGGGTGTAGGTTAAGGACTGGCCGGGTTCCAGACGGGCGTAGAGCTCCTCGCCGGGGCCCATCCAGACGTAATCCTGATGGGTATACCAGCGGCATCTTGCGTAATCGCTGTCTACAGCGACGTCTGCGTTGTTGGTGAGGGTACAGAGGAAGCGCACCGTGTCGCCGGCTGCGTAGAAGTCCTTTGGCTCCTCGATTTGCGCGCTCAGGGACAGGCGGTACGTGGAGGGATCGTCCTCGTAGTACGGCGCCTGGGCGTACACCTCGCCGCAGCGGGTGCAGTCCTGCTGCATAAGGCCCGCGAGCCCGTTTGCGGCTTGCTTTACCACGTACCACTCGCCGGGCTCGTGCCCCAGCGCGGGGATCTCGCGGTACCACTCGTAGCCGCAGCGGGAGCACTTGTTGTACTCCGTGCCCGCCTCCACGCAAGTGGGTTCCTTTACGGTGGTCCAGGGCTTGGAATACTGGTGGCCCATCGGCGGAAGCCGCCTTTCGCGGTTTTCGTCGCATATGGAGCACTGCTCGTACACCATGCCGGGCTCCGTACAAGTGGGCAGGATGGTGTCCAGGGCCACCCATTTATGTACGTGATCGCGGGGTCTGAACGGGGAACTGCTTGCGAAAGCGGCAAAGCTTGCCAAAATGGCAAGGGAGAGGATGACGGCAAAGATGCGCTTCATGTGACCATTCCTCCTTATCGCTTGCGAAAAACGGGCGTCAGGCCCACCACATGCCTCCGGTGGATTCGAACATCATGGTCTGCTTCAGCATGTCGATGGCCTTTTTGAGGCCCTCCGGCACGCTCATCAGGCTGTCCTCGTGCTCGATAGAGATCATGCCGTCGTAGCCCACCATGCGCAGGGCGCTCATCATATCGCGCCACACCTCGGCTCCGTGGCCGTAGCCCACGGAGCGGAAGATCCACGAACGATGGATCTCGTCACCGTAGTGCTTGGTGTCCAGTACGCCGTTTATCGCGGTGTTGATCTCGTCGATCTTGGTGTCCTTGGCGTGGAAGTAGTAGATCGCGTCGCCCAGGTAGCGGATCGCGGCCACGGGATCGATGCCCTGCCAGAACAGGTGGCTGGGGTCAAAGTTCGCGCCGATGATGGGGCCGACGGCATTGCGAAGCTTCATCAGGGTCTCGGGGTTGTACACGCAAAAGCCCGGATGCATTTCAAAGGCGATCTTCTTTACGCCGTGCGCCTTTACGAACTCGGCTTCCTTCTTCCAGTAGGGGATCAGGACCTCGTTCCACTGATAATTTACGATGTTGGTAAAGTCGTCTGGCCAGGGACAGGTGACCCAGTTGGGGGTTTTGTCCTCGGCGCAGCCGCCGGGGCAGCCGGAGAAGGTGACCACCGTGTCCACACCCAGCTTTTCGGCCAGCAGCACGGCGTTTTCAAAGTCCTCGTGGAAGGCTTTGGCTACGGCCTTGTCGGGGTGCACGGCGTTTCCGTGGGTGGAGAGGGCGGCGATTTCGAGATGGTATTTTTCGAGGGTCGCCTTCATCTGGTCGATCTTCTCGGGATGGGCGAGAAAATCCTTGGGATCGCAGTGCGCCTTGCCCGGGAATCCGCCGCAGCCGATTTCCACGGCCTGCACGCCGAGGCTGGCCAGATATTCGCACGCTTTGTCAAAGGGCTGGTCCTGCAAAAGAACTGCAAATACGCTGAGCTTCATGGTAAATCCTCCTTGAAAATGATGCAATAGGCGAATGAACGCGTTCGCCTGAGTATTCATATTACAGTATAGCACATTTCGCTTCGTTTTGCGAGAGGCGGTGTGTTAAGGAAAAAATTTAGAGCGGAGATCTGGCGCTCAAAATGAATCGGAGATTCATTTTGAGCGGTTGGTTGGGCTGACCGAATGGGATATTCAGTCAAAACGTGTGACTGTTGGCGGATGGGGAAGAGGATGGCAGTTTTTGCTGAAAT
>CADBNW010000045.1 GCA_902796025.1 uncultured Eubacteriales bacterium | reverse complement strand
TGAAATCTCTGCGGAGATTTCCGGGCGCAAAAACTGCAAGGAAGCGATTTTTGCTCTCGCAGGGCAAGCTCTGCTTCGCAAAAATCGTCCTCGGGGCGGCGAAGCCACCCCTGCGGATTAGAATTGGAGGGGCTGCGAGCCCCTCCAAACTACCCCGGGGCTTTTGCACTTGTGCAACAGCCCCTTTACTGTTTATAAGGTTCGGTGCATTGTATGTTTGGCAAGTACGAAAGCCTGATAAGGTACCTCTACGGCGCGTTTAACGGAAAGGCGCTGGTTTCGCTTGCGATCGCGGCGCTGATCAGCGTGTTGATGCGCATCGTTTCGCGCTGGCGGCTGCTTTCGCGGGCGGGCCAAAGGGGCTGGACGGGCCTTATCCCCATTTACGGAAGCTATGCCGCCTGCAAGGCTTTTTGGTCAAGGCGCGCCTTTTGGGTTTCGCTTGCGCTGAACCTTTGCTTTTTGATGCTTGCGGCGGGCTTTGCGCGTTTCAGAAGCGGGCTTGGTCAGGCCGGATATACCGCGTGCGCGATGGGACTTATGGCGCTGCTTTCGGCCCTCATCGCCTTTGGGGCAATACTTCAGCAAAAAACCGCCGCCGCCTTTGGCCGGAGCGGAGCGTTTGCCGCCGCGATCACCCTGCTGCCCGCGCCCTTTGGACTGTACCTGGCTTTTGCCAAGGGCAAATACGAAGGGCCCCGGCAGATCGGCGCAGAAAAAAAAGAGCGGGCGGGCGCATTCCTTTCCTGCCTGCCGGTTTTGGCGCTTGGGCTTTTGCTGCTGTGCGGCGTCGCCCTGACGTTTTGCCTGACGTTTGGCTATTATACCCACCTTGACGGGATCTTCGGCATGCGCTTTGCGGGCTTTGCAAACCTGATGGACGCCCTGAAGGACGCGGGCCTTCGAAGAGCCCTTCGAAACAGCGCCCTGCAGGGCCTGTGCGACGCCCTCGGCGCGCTGCTGCTGGGCTTTGCCGGTGCCCTTGTGGGCAGAAACAAATACCTTCGCGCATCGGCGCTGGGCCTTGGTGCGGGGCTTATGCTCCTTCCCGCCCCGGCGCTTGAGGCGCTGCTCCTGCGCTTTTCCCTGATCCAGCCGGAGGGCGCAAGCGCGGCGCTTTTGCTCGCCCACGCGCTGCCCTACGCGGGAGCCGGGCTGCTGGGCGGCGCGCTGCTTTGCCCGCTGTGGCCGAAAAAAACCGTTTATGCTGCGCTTGCCTCGTTTTTGCCGGTGCTTGGCGGGCTGCTGATCCATTCCGCAGGCGCGGGGGAGCTGCTGCTGCCGGGCGCGGACAAAAACTGGCACACGTCCCTGTTTGATTATTTTTACCGCGCGGGCTTTGTGGACGCGCGCATCTCCTTTGCCGCGGCGGGTCAGGCGCTTGAGCTGATGCTTGCCCTGCTGCCCGCGCTATTGGCCGCTTTGGCGCTTGGAGCGCTGAACAGGGAGAACGAAGCGCTGCCCGGGAATGCAAAAAAGGGCAGGCCCTTGAGCCTGACCATTTCCGTTCTTTGCGCGGTGCTGCCCCTCGCGGCGACGGGACTTTGGCTTTTGTCCCTGGGATCGCTGTCCGGGGACGCAAGGGCCTTTCTCTCCCCCGCCCTTAAGCAGGGCTGCGCGAGCTTGGCTTTGGGCTTTGCGCTGAGCTTTGGATCGCTCCTCTGCCTTTCCAAAAGGCCGCGCCAAAGCGTATGGCCGCTCATGGCCCTTACGGCGCTGCTCATGTACGCGGGCCGGTATTCCTCCATGGCGGCCTATGTCCTTGCCAGAGGGACGTCCGGCCTTTGGCTGTTCAAAAGCTTATTTAGCTGCCTGAACCCCTTTTCTCTCACGCTGCTGATCTATCTTTCACAGCTGAAGTCCAAAACCCTTAAGGACTGCGCGCTGTTGGCCCTTGGGGCTTCGCTTACGATGATGGCCTTTGGCGCGGGCGAAAGCGGCGCGGGGCTCGTATACCTTACTTCGCGCGCGGACAGGGGGCCGGGGCTTGCCGCCGTCTACGCCGCGCAGGGCGGCGACATAAGCGGCGCGCTCGGCCTTTCGGGCCTCGCGGCGCTGCTTGGCGTCCTTCCTGCGGCCCTGAGCGCTGGACTTTTGGATCTTTACAGTTCGTCCCTCGCGGACGCCCGGCGCTGAAAAGCGCCCTACCCTAAATCAGGCCGGAAGCGATCTGCTCCAGATTCTTTGCCTCCAGCTGCTGCCTTTGGGCGTCTCCCTCCTCGATTTTCCCAGAGCGATACATGCTAAGCGCATGCCTGGCTACGCGCCTCAGCATTTCGCCGTCCACGGGGCGGGGATCGCCCAGGCGGCGCAGGAGGTTTTGGCTGTAGATGCTTTGAAGCGCCTGTTCCGTAAGGCGAAGGGGAGTCAGCTCTCCGTAATCCATGTCCTCAAAGCGGAAGGGCGCTTTGCCCTCCAGCGCGTTTCGCACAAGGTTGAAGGGATAGGAAAAGCTGCGCTCGCATTTGCGGATGTCCGCGGGGCTGTCCCAGTTGTCGCTGTCGGTGCCAAAGAGGATACGCGTTTCGTTTTCCAAAAAGAAATCGCTCCAGAAGGCGGTATCCTGCGAAAAGGAATAATACATTTCGCTGCCCGGGGTAAGATCGAAGGACACGTTTTTGTGCGCGCGCATAAATTTAAGCGCGCGCTTTGGTTCGTCCGCCATAAAGTAAAAGTGGCACAGGGTAAGATCCAATTCCGGATGGCGCATCAGCACGTTTTCCGTTTCCGCGCGAAGCTTTTCAAGCGAAGGAGCCGCGCCCGTGTACTGCGCGCCCTGACCCCGCCAAAATGGCGCGGGGTCGCCAAGGTGCAGCGTTACGGGAAAGCGCTCCTTCTCGCACCAGCGCCACGCGCCCTCAAGCAGGGGATCGTCCAGCCCCACGCCCAGGCGAAGCCTTAGCGGCGGCTTGCCAAGCAGCATTTTAAGCCCGTCGCAGCCAAGCAGGCGCATTTGCTCAAGCTGATGCACAAAGCCCTCCGGGCTGTCCCGCCGGTCGAAATGGTGGTACAGGCCGCCAAAGACGTAGACGCGCCGGGAACTGAAAAGGCGCTTCAGATACAGCGCCTTCAGCGCGTTGAACGGGTCGGTGGCCTGCGCCCGGTTGGAATGCGGCAGGCTCAAAAGCACAAGTCCGTCCAGTCCAAAATACGTTATATAGCTTTGGACAAAGCGCGCCGTATCGTCAAGCGCCATGGGAAAGGCCATGTGCACATGGCTGTCGATGATGCGCCGGGCAGGGTAGCCCTTTTTCTGATCATTTAAGCAAAGTGCGCGCATTTGCATACGCCGATCGTCTCCTTTCCGCTTCAAAGACAAAGTATCCGTCCACCTGCTTTATCTTTACGCCCCCAAAGATCGCGCGCAGCTTGTTTTCGTACCAGGCGCGGCGCTTGTTGACCATGTACATGCGTCCGCCGATCTTAAGGCGGTTGAAGCCCTTTTCGATAAAGCGCTTCGCCACGGAAAAATCGCTCTGGTAGGGCGGGTTCGTGAGGATGAGGTCAAAATCGCTCTGCGGCACGCTGCTTACGCCGTCGCTTACGTAAGCGCAGATCTCAAGGCCGTTCAAGCGGGCGTTTTCCCGCGCGGCTTCAACGGCCTTTGGATCGATGTCGCACATCACCACGTTTTCCTGCCCAAGGAGCATGGCCGCGTACAGGCCCACCAGCCCGCAGCCGCAGCCAAGATCGAGCACCCTCTGCCCCGGAAGGAAGCTGACGCACGAGAGCATCGCAAGCGTGCCCCTATCCGGGTGCGCCGGGGAAAACAGATCCTCGCTTTGCCCGATCACGATCTTGCCAAATGGGGTATCCACTGTGTACATCTAAAAACCTCCGCTTGTGCTGAAGATCATTATACGCCCTAAAGCGCATAAAAGCAATCCGTGCGCAGATTGCCCTTCGTTTTGCCTTGATTATTAATATCCCCTCGCATATAATCGTAGCATATATTCAAACGAGGTGTTTATGGACACGGGCAGGGGCTTTTTTTCGGACGTGAGCGTGCGCTGCGCGGCGTTTTTGATGGCGTACTACATGACCAACAGCGTGTTTCAGAGCTTTATGAGTCTGTACTACACGGACATCGGACTGAACAACACGCAGATCGGCACGATCAACGCCCTGATCGCGGCGGTGAGCGTGTTCGCAATGCAGCTTTGGGGAGCGCTGGGCGACCGGGCGCGGGTGCGCAACCGCTTACTGGCGCTGATGTGCCTGGGCGCGGCGCTGCTGATGATGGCGGTAAGGCTTTCCAACGCCTTTGCCTGGGTGCTGTTTTCGGTGTGCGCGTTCTCCGCATTCTATACCTCCATCCAGCCCATGGGCGACAGCATCGTTTTGACCGCGCTGGACGAAAAGGGCCGCCCCTTCGGCCCGGTGCGCATGGCGGGCGGGCTGAGCTTTGCGCTGGTAGCGGCGCTTTTCGGCTATGTGGTGGAGGCGCTTGGAAGCACAAGCGCCGTCTACACAACGGCGCTTATGTGCCTTGTGATCGCGCTTAGCTGCGCCTATATGCCCCGGGTGACCGGCGGCAAAAGGCAGGGCGGCGGCGCGCGGGGCATGCTTGGGCTTTTCAAAAACAAAGAACTGCTGATCCTGTTTGCGCTGATGGTGCCGCTGCAGATCACCTACGGCTATTTCTACGCGTTTTTTTCGCCCCTGCTGCGGGACGATCTTGGCGGCGGCCAGTACGTGGGCTGGGCGTACTTTATCTCCTCCACCAGCGAGGTGCCGTTTTTGCTCTATAGCGACAAGCTCTTTAAGCGCTACGGCGCGGGCCGGCTGATGTGCGTAAGCGCCCTGTTCATGAGCGCGCGCTGGCTGATCGTGGCCGCGACCGCAAGCCCGGTGGTCGCGATGCTCAGCCAGGTATTGCACTCGATGGGTTTTATCGTGATCACCGTGACCGTGTCCAAATACGTGCAGGCCACGGTGCCGCAGGATCAAAGGGCCTCCGGGCAATTGCTGATCAGCGTCTTCGGCTTTGGCGTCGCGCGGGTGATCGGCTACTTCGGCGGCGGAGTGCTGAGCGACTTAAGCTCCCGCCAGAGCGTGTTCTACGTCTGCGCTGGGCTTTGCCTTCTTTGCCTTGTCATTTTTGCGCCGTACTATTTCAGAAGACCGCCGCTGAACGGGGAGGGCATCCATGGATAAGCTGATCGCCATCGTCGGCACGAACGCCTCCGGCAAAAGCTCGCTGGGGGTGGAGCTGGCGCTTCGATTCAACGCGGAGATCGTATCCGCAGACAGCCGCCAGGTGTACCGGGGCATGGACCTTGGCAGCGGCAAGATCACCCCGCAGGGCATGCGGGGCGTGCCCCACCACCTGCTGGACGTGTGCGAGCCGGGGGAGTTTTTCTCCATGGCGGATTTCCAGCGCCTGGCCTACAAGGCGATCGACGGCATCCTCGCCAGAGGGCGGGTGCCCATGCTGGTCGGCGGCACGGGGCTGTACGTGGACAGCGTGACCCAGGGCTATGAGCTTAGCGACACCGCGCCGGATCTGGCTTACCGGGACGAATTGGAAAAGCTGAGCACGCAGGAGCTCTACCAGATGCTTTTGCGCCTCGTCCCCGATGCGGACGTCGACCCCGCAAACCGCAACCGGGTGATGCGCCGCCTGGAAAAGCTGCACGACGGCGACCATGCGGCTCCCTCCGCCCGCCCGCGCTACGAGACGCTGAAGCTCGGCGTATCCTGGGACCGGGAGACCCTGAAAAAGCGCATCGACGAGCGCCTGAACAGAAGGACCGCCCAGGGCATGATCGACGAGGTGCGTACCCTTCGCGCCCGGGGCGCGAGCGACGAGTTTTTGCTGAAGCTGGGGCTCGAATATCGCTACATCACGGAGTATCTAACCGGTCAGTGGCCTACGGAGGACGAAATGCTGCATGAGCTGTCCCTCGCCATCAAGCGCTTTGCAAAGCGCCAGATGACTTGGTTCAAGCGGGACAAGTCCATTCACTGGCTGGACATGACGGGCGATCCCATAGGCGAAGCCAGCGGACTGATCGAGGCCTTTTTGAAAAAGTGACGCTCTAAAATCGATTAATATAAAATTAAAATGATTATTTTGGACAAAACACTTGACAAACCGGCGCGCCTGGTATATCATGCCGCATTACAGGAGGCGGTTCACGCTGAACCGTAGAAACCGAACATGTAAAAACAACCCATAAAAGGGATCCATACCGGCTTTTGAAAGCCGCAGCGATCCGCTGAGTACGATGATTGATAGCCCCGCTACAGGTCTATCCATCGTACTCAGCGGATTTTTTGTACCTTGAAAACTGAATATATCTCTTTTAAACCGGGATGCGGCGGCCCGGGGGTTGCCGACGGACGCGAAGCACCTTGAACACTGTCATTGCACACTGTAACTATCCACTGCGGAAAGGAGTATTTCATGACCATAAACGAACTTTTCGATCGGCCCCAGGGGAGCGTCATCCTGCTGCTTTGCGCGGAGCATGAGCAAAACACCCTTGTCAACGCGCTTTTGGACAAGGCGAAACAGCGCTTTCAAAGCTCGCGCAGCCTGAACAGCTGCGCGGCGGTGTCGATGCAGCTGCGCTGCGGCAGCGTGTGGGAGAACTTTGACGCTCTTAGCGCGCTGTATGCGAACCTCCATCTGAGCGCAGGATACCGAAGCCATTTCGAGGGTCTGACGCTGCTGGACATCGGCGAACTGTGCCAGGGTCCGGAGAAGCGCGAGCGGCTGGGCGCTCTGGGCGAGATGCTGCTGATGCCGGACGGGATCGCTTCTCGCTCGAGGAGTGTACTGTATATGGACGGCGACGAGGGGGCGCTGCTGGAGGCGGCAGAGTACCTCGATTTCAACGGGCGGCTGTGCGTTTCGCTCTACGAACCGGCAAAGGATACCGGGGCGCTGGATGCGCTGCTTGCGCAGGCCCAGGCGCGCTGCGAGGGCAGGGAGGCGGCGAGCCTTATGCGCCAGACCCTGATCCAACTGGACGGCCTTCAGGGATTTCGGCCCGAGAGCTTTCTCAACAGCCTTTGTCCGCAGGGCGGGCTCATCCGCCTTCCGGCCCTGCAGGGCGCGCTGAACGATCCGCTTTCCTATGTCAATCGCGTAAAACGCCAAAACGCGCTGCGTCCGGCGCAAACGCCCTGCAGCGCGCGCACGATCGGCTTTCAAAGCCATACGATGGGAGGGATGTAAATGTATTACGAGCGATATCTGAGCGGCTTTTCCGCCTGTTCCGGCTGGGCCTCGGACGAGGAAATCGCCTCCTCCGCCGGGGCGCTTCCGGCTACGTGGGACAGGCCGGAGGAAGCGGGCGTCGTACTGTACAATCAAAACGGCAGGCTCGTCCTGGACGGCGGAAACGAATGCCGCCACGTTTTGATCATTGGGGCCACGGGCACGGGCAAATCCCGGCTGCTCATCATTCCTTCGCTGCTGTATTCCCTGGCCGCCCGAAACAAACGCAGCTTCGTGGTGTTTGACGTAAAAGGCGAACTGGAAGCCGCCACCCGGCATCTGGCCTTAAACCAGGGCTACGAGATGCTGCGCATCGATCTGAGGCATCCCCAAAACGGCGACAGCTGGAACCCCTTTGCAAAGATCAACCGCCTGTACTGGGCGGGCGAAGAAGCCCGCGCCATGAAGCTGTTGGAGGACATCATCGACAGTGTCTTTTGCGACAAGTCGCGCGATCCCTTCTGGAGGAACAGCAGCGCGCAGCTGTTTCGGGGCATCTGCTACCTGATCTGGGAAAAGGGGCAGGATCTGAGCCTGAACCAAATCCTTGAGTACACACAGAATTTCAGTTTAGACGGCACTTCCGCCTACAACCCGCTTACAAAGGATTACTCCTGTCTGAACACAGACAGCCAGGCGCGCAGAAATCTCGCGGGCTTTATGGCCGGTTCAGATCAGACGATGGGCAACATTATCGCCAGCTATAATTCCTACCTCAGTCCCTTCAGCTCCCGGCAGGACATCATCCAGATGCTCTCAGGCGAAAAGAGCGTGGACTTTGCCGGCATCGGCCTTCGTCCGTCGCTGCTCTACGTCAGCCTTCCGGACGACAGCACCGCGCTTGGCAGTCTGACAGCCATCCTGCTTAAGCAGCTTACACAGGAGCTGAACGAGTGCGCCGCGGCCTGCGGAGGCCGCCTGCCCGTGCGCACGGAGCTCTACATCGACGAGCTGTGCAACATTCAGCCGGCGATCCCCGGCCTTGCCTCGTCCCTGACCATCGCGCGCTCCCGCGGCATGCGCTACGTGCTGGCCATCCAGAGCTACGCCCAGCTCCAGGGCGTCTACGACAGCGCAGCGGAGACCATCGCGGCCAACTGCTCCACATGGATTTCCCTGAACATCGCAAAGGACGAAAGCTTCCGCCTTAAGCTCTCCGCCCTGTGCGGGAAGAACGCGCTTGGGGAAGCGCTGATCACCCCTTCGCAGCTGGCGCTGCTCAAGTACGAGGAGGGCATCGTGATCCGCGAGCGCTGCAGGCCCTACTTTACGCGGTTTGAGGACTTATCCGCGGTGCTTGCGCGCCTTCGCGCCCATCCGCTCTACGCCAGGGCCATCGAGGAAACGGAGAAGGATGCCGCCCGACCGAAACAGCCCGATACGCAGGCGCCGGACGAGGAGGCGATGCGGAAAAGGCGTGCAGCCAAAAGACTCGCCTTCAGGGAGTGTGTCTTACGGAGAAAAAAAGAGAGAGACGATCCCTTTGACTTATCCTTTTTAGACTTCCCCGATTTGGATCTTGACGATGCGGATCACGAAGAGGAAGGCTCCGGGGGCGGGGACGACGAGTATGTGGACCCCGAGTATATGGTTGACGACGATTTTGACCAAGATCTCGATGATCTGTACGATAAATTCTGAAGCACCTGGGCCGGACGGGCGCAAAGCCCGAACCGGCCGCAGCCCTTTTTGTCCCGGGAGCGAAGGGCAGTCGTTGCTTATTTGCTACAGGAGTGTCCGTTCCTTTTTTGCAATTCAATTACAAATGTTTGACACTTAACCCTTCTTGTACTATAATGAACCTTGCGGCAGTCTCGTGCGTCTAAGGAAAGATTCCCTGCGGTGCCGGGATCACGACCTCTGAGGAGAAGGCTATGAAGCGACTTTGGCGCGCCTACGGCGCGCAGTTTATACGATTTGGACTGGTAGGCGCGGTAAACACGCTGGTGGATTACGGCGTGTACAGCCTGGTTTTGCATCTGATGGGGAAGGACGCCTACCTTCTTGGTCAGCTGCTTGGCTTTACCGCGGGCACCCTGAACGCGTACTTTATGAACGGCAGGTTCGTCTTCCGGGCCGAGGGGAAAAAAGGGCGCGCCCGAAGGCTGTTTCGCTGCTTTACCGGCTACGGGGCCACCTGCCTTTTGGCGGCGCTGATGCTGTGGGTATGGGTGGACAAGCTGGGCCTGAACGAATACCTTGCCAAGCTCATAAACCTGTGCGTCACCGTGCCGCTGAACTTTGCGATCAACCGCTTCTGGACCTTCGCGCCGGAAAAACCCAATTCATAATCAGGATGGAGGCTTTCATGCAGCCCGCTCAAAAGCTAAAGCAATTGCTGGAACAAAACATTTCCCAGGTCGTCGTGGGCAAAAGCGCCGCGGTGGGACTGGTTTTAAACGCCCTGCTGTGCGGCGGGCACGTGCTTTTGGAGGACGTGCCGGGCGTAGGCAAAACCACCCTGGCCAGCGCCTTTGCCCGCAGCCTGCAGCTTTCCTTTAAGCGCATACAGTTTACCCCGGACGTCACCCCAAGCGACGTCACCGGCTACACCCGCATCGATTTTAAAACCGGAGAAAGCAGCTTTCACGAGGGCGCGGTGTTTGCGCAGATCGTGCTGGCGGACGAAATCAACCGCACCTCCCCCAAGACCCAGAGCAGCCTGCTCGAGGTCATGCAGGAGCAGCAGGTGACCATCGACGGGCAGACCCATCCCCTGCCCGGCCCATTCATGGTGCTGGCCACCCAGAACCCCGTGGACTTCGTGGGCACCTATCCCCTGCCGGAGGCGCAGCTGGATCGCTTCTTTATGCGCGTGTCCATCGGCTACCCGACCGCCGAGGAGGAGGTCAGGGTGCTGGACATGTACATGCAGAAAAACCGCCTGGTGGAGGAATTGCAGCCCGTGTGCACCCAGGAGGATATTATAAAGCTGCAGGCGCAGGTGGGCCAGGTGCGGGTCTCAAGGGAGATGCGCGTGTACATCACAAACATCGCCCAGACCTCCCGCCAGAGCCGTTCCTTTGAGCGCGGCATCTCCACGCGCGGCGCGATCGCCCTGATGCGCGCCGCCCAGGGCGCGGCCCTGTTGGACGGGCGCGACTATGTGATGCCGGAGGACGTGCGCTCCATGGCGCTGCCGGTTTTGTCCCACAGGGTCGTGCTGAGCCCAGAGGCGCGGGTGGGCAGCCGCGGCGCGACCGCCGAAAAGGCGCTTACGCGCCTGATCGGCTCCATTCAGGTCCCGGTGCGCGTAAAGTGAACAATAAAACCCTTGGCTTTGCCTTAAGCGCCATTACGATCGGGGCGATCGCGCTTACGATCGACAGCCCCCTGCTGCTTCGCTTTGCGATATGCATGGGTCTTATGCTGGCGCTTTCCTTGATCAGCGCCGCCTGCGCGTATTTCAGCGCCCGCGCGCAGGTGGACGTATCCTCGGCCAGGGCCCTTGAGCGAGGCGAGACGGCCGAGCTTGTGCTTACGGTTTTTTGCTTTTCCATTTTGCCCATGAAGGACATCAGCTTTGAAACCGACGACGGAAAGCTGTATGGCATCGAGGGCAGCTTTTACGTAAACGGACAAACACGGCTCACCCGGCTTTGCGAGCACGTGGGCGCCTATACGCCAGACGGCGGCACGCTGTATCTGAGCGATGCCTTCGGGCTTTTTACCTTTAAAAAGCGCGTGCCTTCAAGCGGCAGGGAATATCTGGTGCTGCCCCGCGTGTACGAGCGCGAAGCCCCGCAGCCCGACGCGCGCCTAAGCAGCGGCAGCGGCAAGGTGCGCCTGCAGGACGACGCATCGGAGCCCTCCTCCACCCGCGACTGGGTGGAGGGCGATCCCCTGAAGCGCCTGCACTGGGTGCTGACGCTGAAGGCCTACGATCCCGTGACCAGGGACATCAATCCCCAGGTGCGCACGTATGAGGAGGCCATGCGGCCGGACGTGCTGGTGCTTCCCCAGCTAAGCCGCCCCGACGCGCCGCAGGCGGACGCGCTGGAGCTGATCGACGAGGTCTGCGACGGCGCGCTTTCGGTGTGCCAGGCCGCGCTTGAAAAGGAGCTGCCCGTGCGCCTGGTGCTGCGCGGGGCGGGCGAAGCGGAATTATCCAGCGCCCAGCACTTTGGACAGGAGGACTTTGCCCGGGCGCTGGCGCGGGCCGATTTCAGCGGATACCATTCCTGCGAGGAGCTGGCCATGGAGGCGGCGCGGCGCGTCGGCGCGACGGGCTCGGTGGTGTTTATACTAAGCGAGCTGACCCAGCGCGGCGTGCGCGCGTTTACGGGCCTTCGGGCCTATTCGGGGCTCGGCATAGAGGTGGTGCTGGTGGGAGACAACCCCCCCGCCGCGCCGCTGATGGCGAGCCTTGAAAGCGCAGGGATCCGGCTTTACGCTACAGCGCTTAAGAAACAGGCACCTGACGCGCAGGAGGAGGACAGCGAAGCGGAGCTTTACGAAACCCAGGACATGGATGGGGAGGCGGACGAATGAAGCGCTACATGGGGCTTATCGGCTCGCTGATCTGCATCGTGATGTATTCCTGCAGCCTCGTTTTGATGCTGGCAAGCGTCGCGGAAAACTTCTACGGCGGGCAGCCGGACGTGTTTTCGCTGTATCGCGTGGCGATCATCGCCGCGCTTGTGATCTTTAGCCTGTGCTGCTCAAAGCGCCTGTCCTATGCGGTGCTTGGGGCGGCGGTGCTGGCGGTTGTAGTGCTGCTGCTTAGGGGCTGGAAGCCTCTCTCCCTTTTCCAGACCTTTGTTTACGACTGGACGGAGCATAACCGCGCGCCGCATGTAAACACCATCGCGGCGATCTCTGTGATCATCTTTATGGCCGCAAGCCTGTGCCTTGAGGACAGCCACGCCGGCGTGGAATTGCTGGGCCTGATCGCCGTCTTTCTGTTTGGGATTATGTGGTTTGGAAGCGGGCAGCGGGTAAAGCTGGATCACGCCCTGCCGATGATGCTGAGCTTAAGCGGCATGTACGCTTTGGAGGAGGAGGGCAGCTTTATCCGCCTAAAGGTGCTGCTTACCTACTCTCTGATCGCCGCGCTTTTGGCAAGCGTGCTGGTGCCGGACAAAAGCGTGGCCTGGGAGCCGCTGCAGCAGGCCGGACAAAAGACCATGCGCTTTTTGGTGGATACCTTTAACCTGGACCGCAACCAGGCGGAGCAGCGCCGCCCCTTCAACCTTGTCGCCTATGGCTGGCGGCAGAACAACAGCGACTTTGGCGGGCCGGCCTATCCCTATCCGGGGGAGCTGCTCAAGGTGGAAACGGAATACCCGGTGTATCTTCGCGGCTCCATCCGCTACACCTACACGGGACGCGCCTGGGTGGACGAATCCAACAGCGACAAGGTGGGTAAGATCCACCGCTACATGATGAACGGCGTCGAGGGCCTACTGTACAAAAGCGAGTACGAGCGCGCGATGGATCTGGATAAGACCGCAGCCCTGCAAAGCTTCGTGCAGACGGGCGTCGACGTAACGCTGCTGGACGACGGGCACCCCTACTGGTCGCTTTATTCGCCGGGGCGCACGATCGACGTGAGCACGGAAGGCGATTTTCGCGTGTTTTACAATAACCTGGGCGAGGTCTTCGCCTCCCGAAAGCTGGAAAACGGGGACAGCTATCATCTGGATACCTGGGCGTTCATCGGCAGCGAGGAATTGCTGAGGGAAACCGTGATCGACTGCGCGGGCCAGCCGGACGAGGCGCTGAAGCAGGTATTGCTTTTGAACCGCGAGGTGCCGGACGGCGTGGATCCCCGCCTGTACGCGCTGGTCTACGACATCACCTCCGGGCTGGAGCAGCCCTTCGACATCGCCTGCGCGCTGCGCGATCATCTACTGATGAACGGCGTGTACACCCTGAGACCCGATCCCGTGCCCGCGGGCAAGGACTTTGTTTCCTACTTCGTGCTGGAGGACATGCGGGGCTACTGCATGTACTATGCCGCCTCCATGGCGCTGATGGCGCGGATCGCCGGCCTGCCCGCCCGCTACGTGGAGGGCTATCACGCAGAGCCCGGCGCGTCCGGCCAGTGCATCCTTACGGGCGAAAACGCACACGCCTGGGCGGAGGTCTACTTCGAGGGCTTTGGCTGGCTGCCCTTTGAAGCCACCTCGTCCAATATGGCGGGCGAGGAGGACGATAGTCAAAACAGCGGCAGCAACCCGCCCGGCATCCAGACGCCGGACGCGACCCCCGCTCCGACCCCCACGCCCTCCCCCACGCCTGCGCCGCAGCCTACCCCCGATCCCTCCAACTGGGTGGAGCCGCCCGAAAGCGACGAGACTCCCTCTCCCGAGGGCGACATCTGGCCGGACGCGCCGGATTCCTGGGATCCGCCGGACACGCCGCCAGACGGCGGCCAGACCGAGGAGGAAGATCCCCAGGACGAAGAAGCAGGCGCGCAGAGCGACGCAGCGCCCCCGCTGTGGCTTTTGATCGTTCTGCCCTTTGTGCTATTGATCGCGCTTTGCCTGCTTGTTTGGCTTCGCGTAAAGCGTACCCATCCCCAGCAGGTCGAAAAACGCTACGCCAAGACCCTCGACCGCATGCTGATCTGGTACAGGGCCTGCCTTATGGCGCTGGAATCCGCGGGGCTTGACTATACCGACGGCTACACCCCCGTAAGCTGCGCCCAAAAAGCCGTGGAGCTGGGCCTTGCCGGCAATGCCTTTGTGCGCTATTCCGATATGCTCGCCCGCCAGCGCTACGGCCAAAAGCGGGTCGACGCCGCCTGGCGCGAGCTCGCCCGCGAAAGCTACGAGGACATCCTGCGCCGCATGCCCCGCGCAAGACGCCATCGCTTCCTGATCCGCCGCGCGCTCCGGGGCCTGGGCAGCCCAGTGCAGGTGCCGTAAGGGCCGCGCCTTAAACTTAACGCAATCCACTCGACAAAGAGCGCATCTGGCGCTATACTGTAGCAGGATAAAATTTGCCTTGCGGGACGGATAAAGTCCCGTTCGGGCGGAGAGGGACGCATTTGGACGGAAGCACGCTGGGACTGATCGTGGAGCTGGCGCCGGATTTGATGGAGGCGCTTGTGGCCCGGGCGCTGATACTGGAGCGCATCAGCATTTTGCAGCCCGTAGGGCGGCGCGCGCTTGCGCAGCGCATGGGCATCCCGGAGCGCGAGGCGCGCATGCAGACCGACCTTTTGCGCCAGGACGGGCTGATCGAGGTGTCCCCGGCGGGCATGGCGCTTTCGCAGCGCGCCTACGAGATATTGGATTCCGTGCGGGAGCTGGTAAGAAGCCGCACAGGTCTTGCCTCGCTCGAGACGCAACTGCAAAAGCTGCTTGGAATCGAAAAGGTGCGCATCGTGCCGGGAGACGCGGACAGCGACCCGGACGTGCTGGACGAGCTTGGCCGCGTTGCGGGCGCAAGGCTTAGAAAGCTATTGCAGCCGGGCATGATCCTGGCTGTAAACGGCGGCAGCACCGTGCACGCGGTCGCGCGGCACATCCCCCGCGGCGCGGACATGGACGTAACCGTGCTGCCCGCGCGGGGCGGCCTTGGGCGCTCGGCGGAGACCCAGGCCAGCACCCTGGCCGAGCAGATCGCCCTGCGCCTTGGCGGACGCCATAAGCCGCTGTATCTGCCAGACAACCTGCCCCAGTCCGCTCTGAAGGAGCTGATCAAGCTAAACGAGATCCGCGAGCCGCTGGAAGAGATCAAGCAGGCGGACGTGCTGCTCTACGGCATCGCCCGTGTGGACGAGATGGCGCGAAACCGCCTGATGGATTCCGACGCCATCAACGGCCTGATCGGGCGCGGGGCCGTGGCGGAGGCGCTTGGACACTGCTTCGACATAAACGGCCAGCTGCTTGGCTCCGCCTCGGGGCTTGGCCTTCCGGAGGAAAGCTTTTCGCGCATCCCAACGGTCATGGCGGTTGCCGCGGGCAGCCGCAAGGCGGAGGCGATATTGGCAGTCTCCCGCCACCACAAAAACAGCTGCCTCGTGACGGACGAGGGCGCGGCAAACCGGATCCTGGCGCTGATCAGGCAGGAACGATAAAACGAAGGTGTCCTTGCGCCAGGGATCAGACCGCGCTAAATAACCGCTTTTCCTTGGCCGCTCCCTGCGCCCGGAAAAGCCTTCCCTCCCGCGCATCCGCCTACGCGCAATTAACGCAAATTTCCTATCAATCCGACCCCCAAAAGTGCTATCATATAAACAAATCAAGCGCAAAAGGAGAGTAATGTCATGAACAAGAAGACCGTAAAGGACATCGACGTAAAGGGCAAGAAAGTACTTGTCCGCTGCGACTTCAACGTGCCGCTGGACGCTGACAAGCACATCACCGACGAAACCCGCATCAACGCCGCGCTGCCCACCATCAAGTACCTGCTGGATCAGGGCGCTGCCGTCATCCTGTGCTCCCACCTGGGCAAGCCCAAGGGCGTTGTAAACGCGAAGTACTCCCTGGCTCCCGTGGCCGCGAGCCTCAGCGAGAAGCTGGGCTTTGAAGTAAAGCTCGCTCCCGACTGCGTGGGCGAAGAGGTTAAGAAAATGGCTGCCGAGCTTCCCTGCGGCAAGGCCATCCTGCTTGAGAACCTGCGCTTCCATCCCGAAGAGGAAGCCAACGATCCCGCCTTTGCCAAGCAGCTGGCGGATCTGGCTGAGATCTATGTAAGCGACGCCTTCGGCACCGTGCACCGCGCGCACGCCTCCACCGCCGGCGTAGCCGCCTACCTGCCCGCCGTGGCCGGCTTCCTGATCGGCAAGGAGCTGGACTTCCTGGGCAACGCGGTCGAAAACCCCCAGCGCCCCTTCGTGGCGATCCTGGGCGGTGCCAAGGTAAAGGACAAGCTGGGCGTCATCGGCAATCTGCTTGAGAAGGTCGACACCCTCATCATCGGCGGCGGCATGGCCTACACCTTCATGAAGGCGCAGGGCGGCAAGATCGGCGACAGCCTGGTGGACGACGAGCGCCTGGAGCAGGTGCTGGGCTTCATGAAGAAGGCCCAGGAGAAGGGCGTAAAGCTGCTTCTGCCCGTGGACACCGTGATCGCGGACGCCTTCGAGGGCTACACCCAGATCAAGACCTGCAAGGCCGGCGAGATTCCGGACGGCTGGCAGGGCCTGGACATCGGACCTGAGACCGTTGAGCTGTTCTCCAATGCCATCAAGGAAGCCAAGACCATCGTATGGAACGGCCCCATGGGCGTGTTTGAGAATCCCGACTTTGCCAAGGGCACCCTGGCAGTCGCTACCGCCATGGCCGAGAGCGACGCCATCACCATCATCGGCGGCGGCGACAGCGCGGCTGCGGTCAACCAGATGGGTCTGGGCGACAAGATG
>CADBNW010000044.1 GCA_902796025.1 uncultured Eubacteriales bacterium | reverse complement strand
GGCGCTTTTTTTTATTTCTCCACTCTTTTTATTCCATCATTAAACCCCTGCCACTAGTGTGAAACAGGGGTTTGTTGATGGCCTGAGCCGGACGCAATGCGTCCGGCTGCTGTCGTATTTTCACAGTTGTTCAGGCTCTGCCCGCGCCCTGCCTTTTGTACACGAAGCGCTTTTGGATGGGATAGTTCACAAAGAACATGATGGTGTCGGCGATGGGCTTTGAGATCCACGCGGGGATGCCGATCGTATCCACCAGGAGCTTTAGCAGCAGCGTATCCAGCGCCAGGATCACCACCGCAAGCAGTGCGTACTTGATGGCGGCCTTCCACAGCTTTTCCTTGCTTTTGAACACCAGCTCGTGGTTTATGTAGAAGTTGATGGTCGCGCTTATGATCCTTGCGATGATGTTTGCGGTCTCCTTCACCACAAAGAAGTGCAGGATCAAAAACAGCACGTATTCGATCAAAAACGCCAGCAGACTTGACGCCGCAAACTTAAGGATGCACTTATAGATGCGGAAGGAGTCTTTCAGGGCGTTAAAGTGGCTGGATTTGTTCTCCTCGAGGTACACGGTTTTGATCGTGACCTCCTTGACCGGCATGTCCTCCTCGGCGGCCTTCAAAAGCATGTTCATCTCGTACTCGTAGCGGTCGCCCACAACATCCATGAACAGCTCCATCCCCTTGCGGTCAAAGCCGCGAAGCCCCGTCTGCGTGTCGTAGACGTTCAGGCCGCTTGCCAGACGAAACACCACGCGCGTGATGGCGTTGCCCGCGCGGCTTCGGAAGGGCACGTTTTTATCGTCAAAGCGCCGCCCGCCGAGCACCAGCGCGCCGGGATTCGAGACGGATTCGGCGATGACCTTCTGTATGTCCTCGTAGGTGTGCTGCCCGTCCGCGTCCGCCGTGACCAGGCGCTCGCACTGGGGCATGTTTTCGTAGATGTACCTTATGCCGGTTTTGAGCGCGCCGCCCTTGCCCTTGTTGACCGGGTAGCTGATCAGCTTTACCCTTTCGTCCAGCGCGTCAAAGACGTCCTTGAACTCCGGACCGCTTCCGTCGTCCACCACGACCAGGCGAAGGTCGTCGTGCGTTAGCAGCTGGCTGCACAGCTCCACCAATTTAAAATCCGGCTTATAAGCCGGGATCAGAATCGCATTCATCCATTGCCTCCCAAAAGAGCTTGCATTATTGTAGCACATTCCCCCATTTCTGTCAAATGTAACACACCGGGCATTGACGAGGGGCGAAATAAGGAATAAAATATTTACAAATCTACTTGGAGGTTTTGGGGATGCGAGAGCTGGAAGACAAGATCCGTACATTCGGCAAGGCGTTGAACGAGGACGTGCTGCTTGTAGATATGTTTTTGAATCATCAGGTCGACTGCGAGCTGATGGATCACATCGGCGACGAATTTGCGCGCCTGTTTGCAGACGCAGGCATTACGCGCGTAGCCACAGTAGAGGCAAGCGGCATCGCTCCGGCGCTGATGTGCGCGCTCAAAATGCGGGTCCCGCTGCTGGTGCTCAAAAAATCCGCCTCCGCGATCATGAACGAAAACGTGCTTCAGACGGAGGTCTTCTCCTTTACCAAGCAAAAATCCTATTTGCTTACGATGAAGCAGGAGTACATGCTTCCCGGCGACCGCGTGCTGCTGATCGACGACTTTCTCGCTAACGGCGAAGCGGCTTTGGGCGCGTCCCGCCTGATCGAGCAGGCGGGCGGCATCGTGTCCGGCATCGGCATCGTGATCAGCAAAAGCTTTCAGCCGGGGCTAAAGCGCCTGCGCGAGGCCGGCTACAACGTAAAGGCCCTGGCAGAGATCGCAGGTCTTCAGAAGGACCACATCGAATTTGTACCGGAGGGATAAGGCAGATGCATCCGCTTGACAGTATCAAATGCTTTTTGCTGGATATGGACGGCACCTTTTATCTGGGCGACAGGATCATCGACGGCTCCCTTAGCTTCATCGAAAGGGTGAAGGAAACGGGAAGGGACTTTCTGTTTTTGACTAACAACTCCTCCCACAACGCGCTGTTCTATGTGGAGCGGCTAAAGCGGATGGGGCTTAGCGTGGGACGCGAAAAGATCCTCACCTCCGGCGAGGCCACGGCGCAAAAGCTTTTGGAATTGTACCCCGCAAAGCGCGTCTTCGTGCTCGGCAACGAGTTTTTGCAGGCCGAGCTTAAGGAAAGCGGCATTGTGATCGATCAAAATAACCCTGATATCGTCGTCATCGGCTACGACACCACTCTCGACTACGCCAAGATGACAGCCGTGTGCGATTTTGTGCGGCAGGGTCTTCCCTACATCGCAACGCACCCCGACTTCAACTGTCCTACTGAAACGGGCTTTGCGCCGGACATCGGCGCGATCATCGCGTTTATCCGGGCTTCCACCGGCCGCGAGCCAGATCTGATCGTGGGCAAGCCCTATTCCGGCATCGTGGAGGCCGCGCTGAAGCGCACCGGTCTAAAGCTAAATGAGCTTGCGATGGTGGGCGACCGCCTGTACACGGACATCGAAACCGGCAACCGCAACGGGATGCTCAGCATTTTGGTGATGAGCGGCGAAACCACGCCGGAGATGCTGGCCGCATCCCAAACAAAGCCCGGCCTTACCTTTGACAGGCTGTGCTGCATGAACGAATATTTGCATTGAGGTGAACTGTGATGGCAGAAAAAATCATGCTTTGGAGCGGGCGCGCGCCGTATTCAGATGATTCCCCCGAGCAGGCGCAGCCCTCCCTTACGCCCTATATCGCCGAGGGCTCGCGCGGCGCCGTGGTGGTGATCCCGGGCGGCGCGTACTGGATGAAGGCCGATCACGAGGGCGGCCCCGTCGCCGAAATGCTGGTTGCAGGCGGCGTGAGCGCGTTCGTGCTGGACTATCGCGTGCATCCCTGTAACAGGCTTGCGCCCCTGTCGGACGCAAACCGCGCCATCCGCGTGGTGCGCAGCCTGGGCTACGAAAAGGTGGGCATCCTGGGCTTTTCCGCGGGTGGCAACCTTTGCTGCACGGCGGCCACGCATTACGACCTTGGGTGCGAAGACAGCTGCGATCCAATCGAGCGCCTATCCTGCCGGCCGGATGCCTTTATCCCCTGCTACGCGGTTTCAAGCTTTATTTCCTATACGCACAAAGGAACGGTCGCAAACCTCCTGGGCGATCAGAAGGACGATTTGGAATTGCTCAAATACTTTTCCGCCGAATTGAACGTGACGCCCGACACGCCCCCGGCCTTTATCTGGCACACGGTGGCCGACGGCTCGGTGCCGGTGGAAAGCAGCCTGCTGCTTGCAAAGGCGCTGTCAGACGCCCGCGTGCCTTACGAAATGCACCTGTTTCCCGAAGGGCAGCACGGGCTGGGTCTTGCGCCGGATCTGCCCTACGTCGGCAAATGGGCCGGGCTTTTGCAGGCGTGGCTAAAGCTGTTGGGCTTTGCAAGGGACGATGCGTAAGCGCCTGTCTGCTAGGGCAAAGCTTTGGCTGATCGAGCTTACGCTGCTTGCACTGATTACGCTGTTTTTCCTGACGGGCTATATCATCGTCGAGGTTTGAGCGCCTAAACGATCTACAAAATCGGCGTAAAGCTGTCAAGCAGCGCGTTCAGCAGCGCCTGCGCCTCTTCTTCGCTCATGCTGGGATCTATGCGCTGGCAGTCGAACCAGATGCTGTTTCCATGGGCGACGGTCTCTGCGTAAAAGCTGTCGGGCTCCCCTTTTTTACTGAAGCGCAGGGTTACAAAGGGCAGGCGCGCCTCGTGCTGTCCGTCGCTTACCAACACATAGCGGATGCCTGTGTACTGCCCGCTGTATCCCGGAAAGACGTCTGTGAGCGTTTGCCCATAGGCGTCTATTTCGTCTTCGCTCATCAGAAACAGGCTCATATCGTCGTCGTAGAGATCGATCGTGCAGTCTATGCTCACGTGATCGTTGTAGAGAATAAACTGCCATACGCTGTATTCGTCGCTGGTGTCGCTGAAATACTCCGTATCCAGCTCCAGCAGCTTTTCATCGTAGGAAACGCTGAAAACCTGCTTATCGTCAAGCTTTCCTACGGTCGTGGCCTCAGACAGCGCCGTTAATGAAAGCAGCAGCGCAAGCGCAATACAGCACGCAAGTATCCACTTCATAGCCTATTCCTCGCTCCAGCCCTTGGCTCTCTGAACCGCTTTATGCCAGATCTCCAGATAGCGGGCGGCCTTTTCTTTCTCCATCTGCGGCTCAAACGTGCGCTGGCTTTTCCAAAGACCGCGAAGCTGCGCATCCGTCCACACGCCCACAGCGCGCCCCGCGAGCATCGCAGCGCCCATCGCAGTCGTCTCGGTCACCCTGGGCCGCAAAACGCTGGTGTTTAAGATATCCGCCTGGAACTGCATCAAAAAGTCGTTTGCGGTCGCGCCGCCGTCCACCCGCAGGACGCTGATGGGCTGCCCAAGCTCCCGCGTCATGGCGTCCAGCACGTCCGTGCTTTGATAGGCGATGGATTCCAGCGCCGCGCGGGCGATATGCGCCCGACCCGTGCCGCGCGTAAGCCCAAGCAGCGTGCCCCGGGCGTACATATCCCAGTGCGGCGCGCCGAGGCCGGTAAAGGCCGGCACCAGGTACACGCCCGCGTTGTCCGGCACGGACTCGGCAAGCGCCTGCGTTTCTGCAGCGGAGCCGATCAGTCCCAATTCGTCCCTCAGCCACTGTACCGCAGCGCCCGCGACAAACACGCTGCCCTCCAGGGCGTAGGTCGGCTTATTGTCCAAGCGCCAGGCCATGGTGCTCACAAGCCCGCACTGGGAGCGCACGATCTCCTCGCCCGTGTTCATCAAAATAAAGCAACCGGTGCCGTAGGTGTTTTTGGCCATACCCTTATCAAAGCACGCCTGTCCAAACAGCGCCGCGTGCTGGTCGCCCGCGATCGCGGCGATCGGGATCTCCCGGCCCAGGATGCTTTTATCCAGCATGCCCACGACGCCTGAGGAATCGACCACCTGCGGCAAAACGCTTTTAGGCACGTTCAGCATGCGCAGCATGTCCTCGTCCCAGCACTGCTGCTTCAAATTGAACAGCATCGTGCGGGAGGCGTTGGTCGCGTCCGTCACGTGGACCCTGCCGCCGCTTAGCCGGTAGGTCAGGAAGGAATCGACCGTACCAAAGCAGATCTCGCCCCTTTCGGCGCGGGATCTTAGGCCCTCGTCCGCGTCAAGCAGCCATTTGAGCTTGCTGCCGGAAAAATACGCGTCCGGCACCAGACCCGTGCGCTCGCGGATCATGTCGCCATAGCCGTCCTTCAAAAGCTTTTCTATGATGGGCGCGGTGCGCCTGCACTGCCAGACGATGGCGTTACAGCAGGGCTCGCCGCTTTTTCTGTCCCAAAGCAGAGTGGTTTCCCGCTGGTTGGTGATGCCAACGCACGCGATGTCGTTTATGTCGATAGCGGACTTTTCCACCGCGCGCTTCAGCGCCCCAATCTGGCTTTTCCAGATGTCCTCCGGGTCGTGCTCCACCCAGCCCTGCTGGGGATAGATCTGTCTGAACTCTATCGCGTGAGACGCCACCTGCCCGCCCTGTTCGTCAAAGATGATGCAGCGCGAGCTCGTGGTGCCCTGATCCAGTGCAAGGATGTATTTCATCGCTCATCTTCCTTTCGTCAGTGGACGCTTTTCCGCCATGCCAGCCCGCCTTGGAAAGCGCGCGGGGGTAGGCGAAAGCTTTGTTACGCGCACGATCTTATGCTCCCAGCTTCTGCCCGGGATGGGCGCTTCCAATATGAGCGCCTCTCCCCCGCCAAGCTCGGAAATGGCAAAGGCGGCGTTTTCCAATTCCTCCTCCGCGCCAGGCCCCTTCATGGCAAGCATGCAGCCGCCGATCTTTACAAAGGGCAGCAGCAGTTCGCTAAGCACCGTAAGATCCGCGACCGCCCTTGCGCAGGCAACGTCGAAGCCTTCGCGAAATTCCGCTTTTGCCGCCGCCTCCTCGCTGCGAAGGTGCAAGGCTCTGGCGTTAAGCCCCAACTGGGCTATCACGGACTTTAAAAACTCCACCCTTTTACCAAGCGAATCGATCAGCGTTATATCGATGTCCGGGCGCATGATCGCAAGGGGGATGCCGGGAAAGCCCGCGCCGCTTCCAACGTCGATCAGGCTTTTTGCGCCCTCCAGCTGGCTTAGCAGGGTAAGGCTGTCCAGATAATTGCGGTCGCAGGCCTCGTTTGCGTCGTCGCTTACGCGCGTCAGATTGAATTGCGCGTTGGCCTGTAAAAGCAGCGCGTGATAGGCTTCAAACTGCTCCGCCTGCTGCGGGCTCATGGTAAGCCCCATCAGCGACGCTTGCTGCAAAAGATACTGCTTCATCCTTCGCCCCCCGCCCTTCGGCGCTTTTCCATAAGGATCATAAGCACGTTGATGTCCCCCGGGGAAACGCCCGGGATGCGGGACGCCTGCCCAAGCGAGCGGGGCTTGATCTTGTTCAGCTTTTGCCGTGCCTCGATGCGCAGGGTGTCCACGGTCATATAGTCCAGATCCTGGGGCAAAAGCATTTCCTCCTCGCGCTCGAAGCGGCGTATGTCCGCCTGCTGGCGGGCAAGGTAGCCCTCGTATTTGAGCTCGGTCTCGGTAAGCTCGCTGGCCTCGGAGGAAAGCGCGGGCAGATCCGGCACGCACGCTTTAAGCGCTTCGTAGCTCACGCCGGGGCGTTTTAGCACGTCGCTGAGCCTTGCGGAGGCGGCAAGCGGCGTCTGGCCCAGTCCTTCAAGCAGCTGATCCAGCGCAGGCGTGGGCTTTGTCCAGTGCGTGGTGAGATAGGCTTTTCCCTCTTCGACCTCTTTAAGCTTTGCCTCCAGGCGCTTTATGCGCTCGTCAGACGCAAGACCCGCGCGATGGCCCATTTCCGTCAGGCGCTGATCGGCGTTATCCTGCCTTAGCAGCAGGCGGTATTCCGCGCGGGAGGTCATCATGCGGTAGGGTTCGTCCGTGCCCTTGGTGGTAAGATCGTCCACCATCACGCCGATATAGCTGTTTGTGCGGTTCAAAATGAGCGGCTCTTTTTCGCTCAGCTTAAGCGCCGCGTTCATGCCCGCGTACAGCCCCTGCGCCGCCGCCTCCTCATAGCCGGAGGTACCGTTGATCTGCCCGGCGCAGAACAGGCCCTTGATGTGGCGGGCCTCAAAGCAGCTGTCCAATTGAGTTGGATCGATGCAGTCGTATTCGATGGCGTAGGCAAGGCGCATAAGCTCCGCGTTTTCCAGTCCGGGCACGGAGTGGTACATTTCCCTTTGCACGTCCTCCGGAAGCGAGGAGGACATGCCCTGCACATACCATTCCACCGTGTCCAGCCCCTCCGGCTCCAGAAAGATCGGATGGCGCTCTTTGTCCGCAAAGCGCACGACCTTGTCCTCTATCGATGGGCAGTAGCGCGCGCCCGTTCCCTTGATGCTGCCCGAATACATGGGCGACAGATGCAAATTGGCGCGGATGATGTCGTGGGTCTTTGGCGTTGTGTAGGTAAGGTAGCACAGCGTCTGGTTTTTGAGCGCGGCGGGATCGGTCAGAAAGGAAAACGGAACGATGGGATCATCCCCCTCCTGCGGGATCATTTTGTCAAAATCGATCGTGCGCGCGTCCACGCGGGCCGGCGTGCCGGTTTTGAAGCGGCGGATGGAAAAGCCGTTGTCGATCAGCGACTGCGTAAGGCCGGTCGCGGCCACAAGTCCCTGCGGGCCGCCCTCCCAGGAGTGCTGCCCGATGATGATGCGGCTTTTCAGATACACGCCGGTGCAAAGCACCGCGGCGCGGCATTCGATCACGGAGCCGGTCGCGGTGAGCACGCCCTTCAATACGCCGTTTTCAACGATCAGAGAGCGCACCTCGCCCTGCCTTAGGGTAAGCCCCTTTTGATTTTCCACTGCGCGGCGCATGCGGCGCTTGTAGGCCGTTTTATCCGCCTGCGCGCGCAGAGAGTACACAGCGGGCCCCTTTCCGGTATTCAGCATGCGGGACTGGATGAAGGTATCGTCTATCGCAAGCCCCATTTCGCCGCCCAGCGCGTCCAGCTCGCGCACGAGATGCCCCTTGCCGGTGCCGCCGATCGCGGGATTGCAGGGCATCATGGCGACAGAATCCAGATTCAGCGTAAGCAGAAGCGTTTTATGCCCCATGCGAGCGCAGGCCAGCGCGGCTTCACAGCCCGCGTGGCCCGCGCCTACCACTACAGCGTCAAAAAATTCGCTCATGATGGTGTAAATGTCAGTCCTTTTTAGCCGTATCTTCTTTTGCCTTGGCGATCGCCTCGCGGATCTGCCGCGCGGCGACCTTGCCGATGCCCTTTAAGCTCATCAGCTGCTGATCGCTCAAGCGCTCCAGCTCGTCTGCCCGGGTATAGCCCAGCGCCTGCAGGGCATTGAGCGGGCGGGGCAAAAGCTCAAGCTGGCTGATCAGGATGACCTGCTTATCCTCCGCCTGTTGGGTAGAAGCAGGCTCCGCGGCCTTAGGCGCTTCAGGGGCAGGCACGTAGCGGCTTTCCCTGGGCGCTTCCGCTTTAGGGGCTTCAACGGCAGGCACCTGGACCTCTTCGGGCTTTTCAGCGGGAGCAAGCTTTTCCTCCTGCTCCTTTTCCTCCTGCTCCTTTTCCTCCTGGGCGGGCTTTGCGGCCTTCTCGCCAGGAGCCGCTGCGCGCAGGTATACGGTGTTGCCGTCGGCGCTTTCCTCGGTGGTAAACAGTTCGCCAAAGTGCCTTAGAAGGTAATTGAGCGGCTTTCTGCGGGAGCGCTGCTGATCGGTGCGATACTCCGGCAGGGAATTGAGCGCAGAGATGAGCACCGACGCCTGCACGCGCTCGGTCTTGCCAAGCTGCTCTATGATAAAGGCGCGGATTACTGCGATGCGCCCGGCATGCGTGGAGGAGGGCTGCGTCTGGGGCTTAGGCTCCATTTTGCTTTCGCTCTTGGGCTCCTGTTTTGGCATCTCCTGCCTTGGGGATTCCTGGTGCGGCTTCTCCGCGCGCTGCACGGGCTTGTCCGCTTCCGGCTGCTTTTTGGGCTCCGCCTTGGGCGCGTCCTGCTTTTTGGCCTCGCCGCGGGAGGAGCTGCCTGTCTGTCCCAGCGTGATGAACTGCGTGCACGCCGTGCGCCACAGGGGGTTGGCTTTATCCGTGCCCATGCCGATCACCTGCATGCCTGCCTGGCGCAGGTATACGGCCAGCATCGAAAAGTCGGAATCCGAGGAGGCGATGATCACAGTATCCGTTTCGTCCGCAGCGCTTGAGGCGCGGTTTTGCAAAAGCATGTCCATCGTGCCGATCACCAGGGCGATGTCGGAGGAGTTTTTGAACTTGGAGGGGCGAATGGTGAGGTTTGGATGGATCGCGTACTTAAGCGTAGGCTCCACCCAGGCGGTCAGCGCGGTCGCCGCGCCATAGATCTCTTTGATGTCCACAGGACCGTATTCCGCAGCACATTCAAAAATCTGCGGAGCAAAAGAGGCCTGTACATTTTCGGCATCGATCAAAATTGCCAGCATAATAGATTCTCCTGTATTTTTTTGCGCTCGCGGCAAAACACATCGCCGCATTTGGATAAGTATACTACATGTAGGAAAAGAATCGCAGTGTTTTACAAAAAAACAACGTAAAAACGGACTCTATTACGCCAGAGCCTCGAAGCAGCGCACGTTTTTTACGGTTTCACCGTCGATCTGCAGAGCGCAGGGCGCGTCGAATTCCACCCTGATGCGCGTTCCGCTAAAGAAATGCACGTACTGCGTAAGTCCCGTATGCTCGCCCCTTTTTGCCTTCAGCAGCATGCTGGCGGCAGACAGCCGACCAAGGCCGTGCGCCACCATCACACTCAAGCGCCCCTGGGGATCGTTTCTGTCCTGCATGGGGGCGATTTGAAAGCCGCCGCCAAAGTAGCGGCCCTTCATCACGGGCACGAGCCAAACGTCGGTAAAGCGCCGGGCTACCCCGTCCACCGTCACAACAGCGTTTGCAGGCTTAAAGGCGTAAAGCAGCCCCTTAAGCGCCGCAAGGGTGTAGCTTGCGCGCTTGCCGCGCTCCTTTTTTTCGTTCACGCTTTCGCAGCAGTAGCCGTCAAGCCCCAGTCCCGCCCCGTTTATGAAGCGGCGCTCGATTTCTCCGCACACGATGCGCGGCAGGTTTTTGATGTAGGCGTTTAAGGGGACAAGGCCGTTTTCGTCCAGCGCCCGGGTATCGTTTACGAAGTCGTTTCCGGAGCCTACGGGCATAAGGTACAGCGGGCAGGAGACCTGCGCGCCGTAAAGCTCGTTGATAAAGCAGTTGAGCGTGCCGTCTCCGCCCGCGACGATGGCCCTGTCGTCCGCCGAAAGCGTCTGGAGCTCCCCGAAAGCGTTTCCCTTCGTGATGTCCATCAGGCGGCACTGCGCGGCGTTTTGCATAACGAAGGGACTTTTTTCAGCCAGCTCCCTGCCCCGCCCGCGCGCGGCCATCGGATTATACAATACCAGTATCATGCTTTGTCCCTGCCTAAGCGCCATATTCCAGCGGCGTACACATGCTTAGCCGTTCCTTTGAGAAAAACACCGCGTTGGCCGCGCCCAGCGCGCCCAGCGTCTCCACGATGATGTCGCGCATCGTGTCGATCAGACCGATGTCGAGATACCCGCGAAGGGTCTTTTCCCCGCCGTTTAAGCTGGTTTCCTGGATGCCCTCGATGTGCACCGTAGCGCCCGTTTCTCCCGCCAGCAGATGGGAATGGATGCTGTAGACGATGGTGTCGTTTTGTTCGTCCATGTCGAACAGGCTGTCCCCCGCAAACTCCGCGATCTCCCACAATGCGCTTACCGCGATGGAGAAGCAAAACGCAAACAGCGCGATGGCCTTGCGGTTTTTGTCGCTGCCAAGCAGCATTTGCATGATGAATGCGCCGATCAGCGCAAACAGCACGCCGCCCAGCGTGTGCAGCGCCTTATCGAACCAGACCGTGCGGTAAAACAGCCGGTAGCAGTCGCCAAGCATCGGTCCAAGCGCGTAGACGGAGCCGGTCACGTACAGCGCCGGATGCATTTTGCAGTGCAAAAGGATCTCGACCGCCGCCGGGATCTGCACCGCAAACAGGGTCATCAGGCAGATCTTGATGTTGGAATAGTCCCGCGTCATCAAAACCTTCAGGAAGGTAGCGGCAATAAACGCAGCCTGCATAACGCCCACCCACAGGCGCAGGCGCTTCTCCCCTGCGCTTACGATCGCATAGTGCCGTTCAAGCTTTTGCCTTAGCGTCTTAAGCAAAGAAGCAGGGTGCACGTTACGCTTCATACAGCCAATCCATATCCTTGATGCTCTCCGCAAAGAGCCCCGCGTCCCTTGGGATCAGCGTTGCGGATGCGTCCACCACGCCGGGCAGCAGGAAGGAGCCCGAGGGGAAGCTCAGCTCATGCTCTCCTTCCTCGTACAAAAACGCGTGCACGTTTGCGGCCTTAAAGCCCTTGAGCTTGATCGCGTTTGTGTACCTTGGCGCATAGCCGCCCCTGTCATCGGCGTGGGTATCGGTTTCAAGCGTCGGGGGCTGCAGCCATTCGACACCCTTTTCGTTAAAGTAGCCTATCAGCACATACGCGCTTTTCTTAAGCCTTATGCGAAGCTTCACCCCGTCCCGCAGGGCCTGGCTCATCGAAAAGCGGATGCCCTTTAAGCCGTTTATCTCGCTTGCACAAAGCTCGATGGGCGCCTGTCGGTCGGTAAAGGCGCTTTCGCCGGGGACAAAAGCGTAGGTCTCGCCGCCGCTTAGCAGCTCAAACTCCGCCTCGGGCAGCCTGGGAACGCCGCCGGCGTCCGGAAGCTCGGGAAGCCAGCCCTCTTTCAGCATCGAAAGCTTTTCGCAAAAGCAGTGGTACTCCTTTTCGTACTCCGCAAGGCAGGCGCTCCAGTGGCCGTAGGCTGCGCCGTCCGGGAAGGGGATCTTGCGCTGGCGGGTCTGCATGCTGTTGGCGTAGAGGTAAGTGCAGTTGGTAAGCTCTGTAAGCCTTCGGTACCAGGAAAGGGAAACATCCATCTGCTCCCGCGCGCGCTCAAGATAAGTCAAATCGCCCTTGCACCTTGCGTCGCTCGTGTACTTGTACATAAGGATCTCAAGCGCGGCAGCGATCTTAAAGCGCATGGAGAGGGTAAAGTACCAGATCGCTTCAAGGTCTGTAAGCCACCTGTCCGCTTCCTCCCCCATGCCCTTGCGAAGGGAATGAAGAAGCCCCTCCATCTCACTGCACAAAGCGTCCAAAAGCCTTAGCAGATCCTTTGGCGTTTCTCCGGTATGCGCCTCGCCCTTGACCTCTTTTTGTGCGTACGCTTCCAGCGTCTCGCCCGCGCGCGCCACCGATTTGTACAATTCGTGATTTGGCCTGTAGCGCTGGGCGTTGGTAAGCTGGCTCATGGTCATGCCAAGGGAGAGCGTCTGGCGGTTTCCTTCGGTAATGCCGACCCTTGCAAGCAGCTTCGTCTCGCAAAGCCCCGCAAGCTCAAAGGCGCGGGCAAGCTTCCGGGCTTCGGCCCTGTCCACGTGCAAAAGCGCTTCCACGTGGCTTACCCAGTATTCCCGCTCCGCGTCCTCGGCGCGCTCCGGCTGCCAGGCGTACCTGAGCCAGGCCTCAAACCACAGGCGGTCGCGGTCGATTTGATACAGGCGCGGCTGGGTCCTGTCCGGGGCGTAGGGCCAATCCCAGTAGAACAGCGGATACAGGTGCAGCCCGCTGCCCCCGAGCCTTGCGCGGGAGGCCTGCACGCACTGCATGATGTAGATGGGCGAAAAGTAGCGGTAGGGCTCAAGGTCCGCAAGGATATGCACGTTTATGATGTGCCCCTTGCCCAGCTGGTTCATCTTTTGGTGGTTTTTCTGCCACGCGCCCCGGGGCAGGCGGGTAGTCAGACCCTCGCCGTTGTACTTCCACATGGTGTAGAGGTTTTGATATCCGCCCTTTACCATGCCAAGCGCCAGCACCGGATCGCAATCGTGTCCGCGCAGGATGATCGGCGGCTCCTGCTCAAGTCCCGCGTCCCGCGCGCCCGCCTGCACCGCGGGCACCACGGTTTCGGCAAACCAGCGCGCCTTGTTCTCCACGCCGCGCAGCGCCTCGCCCAGGCACACCATGAGGCCGACGTTTGGGAACTCCGAAACGAAATGGCGGATCGCCTCAAAGCTGTAGTCCTGCACCAGCGGGTCGATGCTGTCCTGCACGAGGGAAAGCCCGTGCGCCTCGGCAAAGGGCAGCGGGATGTGGATGTTATAAAACTTCACCACCAGCCAGATTCCCCGCCTGTCGCACTCCTTGGCCAGCCACAGGAAGGTTTCGTGGTTCTTTTCATATTCCTCCGGCGTGACCTCCAGGGCCTCCGGATACTTTTCAAGCCTCTGCAGGGAGCTGAAGGGATGCCCGCTCCAAAGGTAGAGCACGTTTGCGCCGTTTTCCAAAAGCATGTCCAGCAGCCTAAGCCACTGCTCCCTGTCGTAAAACCAGGGAAAGCGCTCCGGCGTGATCGGGTATTCGTAGGTGCGCCGGGGTGGCTCCACCGTGGTTTTCTGAAGTCCCACGCACACCCCGCGAAGCTGCATCACGGGCGCGTCGAAATACAAAAGCTCCTGCGGGAGCCTGCGCTCCTTGCGGATCCTTTTGGCAAGCTCCACGCAGCCGCGAAGCGCGCCGGTGTCGCTGCCGCCGATCACCGCGATGCCGCCGCCCGCCACGGTCTCCAGCTGGAAGCCCTCGCCTTCGGGAAGCTGATCGTGGTACAATACCCGCTCGTCCGCTTCCATAAGGGAAAGCGCCTGGCTTTTTCCCCTTACGCAGATCAGCACCTCGTCCCACTCGGGAACGCGGTCGCAGGTCTCCAGCACCGGCTCGCCGCAAACGCCGCTTTCCTCCATCGCGCGCAAAAGCAGCTCGGCGCCCATGCACAGGCGCGGGTTTTCATAGGATATCAGAAGCTTCATTTAAATGTACCCTCAACGTCCTTCCAATGCTTGTCGGCGTGCTCCATGAGGCGCTGGGCGCTGTCCATGCTCATGGGCGGGAAATACAAAAACAGGGCGTTTGAGCCGTAGCGGGCCACCAGCACGTCGATGCGCCGGATCCAATCCTCCACGTCTCCGTTGTACACCTGCACCCAGAAGCCCTTCCCGGCGCGCTTTACCTGATCGTAGATATCGAACCACTGCTCGTGGGTGCCGTCGGGGTTGTAGGAGCCGCTGGTCCACTGCAAAGCGTCGATGCCCTCGATCTCCATAAGCGCGGGCAAATGCTTAATGGCGTCCGGCCCGTCCAGGTGGTACAGCACGTTGTCCGCCTGTTTGGACTGGGCGTCCAGCACGGGCTGGATGAACTGCCTGAATTGCTTCGGTCCCATCATCGCGGAAAAGTCGCACTGCAGCTTTACAGTTTTGCCGTAGCCCCAGATCTGGAACACTGTGTAGCAGGAGGCCAGCCTTCCGTCCTCGTTCCTTGCGCACAGGTCGTAGAAGCTGTCGTAGTATTGAAAATAGACGTCCTGCACCTGCTGGATGCGCTCCTCCAATTCCTCCGGCTCGTCCACCATGTCGAAAATGGTGTTTTGCGCGCCGCGCAGGGAGGCCAGCACGTCGATGTTTTCCATAAGGTCCGGGATGGCCAGATAGTAGTCGTCACCCGCCAGCTTCTTTACATCCTGAAACAGCTTGATGTGCTCGCTGTACCAGTGATTGGCGGGATCAAAGCGCAGCTTGGGATAGCCCTCCCACTCCTCCACACACTGGGTAAACCACACCGTGCCGGGGCTGAACTCGATATCGCTGCCAAGGTAGGCGGCGATGGAGCCAGGGCCAAAGTCGAGGGAGATGTTGGGGAAGCTGTCCGCCAGAAATTCGTGCGTCTGCACCCAGTAGCGGTAACGCTCCGCCATGCGGGCCGCGTCGCGGTATTTGTCGTACATATCGCGGCTTTTGAGGGCCGCCTGTACCTCCTTATCCACCGCGCCGGGCTTTTCCGCCACGATGCACATCAGGGGCACGCCCTGCACATTCCGCTTCCAGTAGCTGTCCCAGCGGCGTTTGGTTTCGTCCCAATTGGCTTTTGATAGCATATCACTTGCCTCCAAAGAGCTTAAAGCTGATCTCAGCGCCGGCTTCGTCCATCAGGCGCCCGGCATCGTCGTTCCAGAAATACGTGCGCGTCGCTCCGTCAAACGCGCCGTCCCCGCTGTCGCTGTAGAAGCGAAGCTGCCCGTCCGCGCCGGGGAAAACCCAGATCTCGGGCGTCTGCCCAAGCGCTTCCCTTGCGCTCAAGCAGGGCTTTACCAGCGGCAGCACCGCGCCGGCCTTTACAAACACGGGGATCGTGTCAAGGGGACTTGATGCTATATAGGCTTCTCCGCCCCAGACGGCCTTGCCGCTTGCAAGCTCGTACCAAAGGCCCTCGGGCAGATAGACCTCCTTCTCCCTTGCGCCCATTTGCGTTACGGGGCAAACAAGCAGGCTGTCGCCAAGCAGGAAGGCGTCGTCCACATTTTTTGCGTCCGCGTCGGAGGGGTAGCAAAAGCCCAGGGGCTTTATGATGCTGCCGCCGTTTTGCGCCACCTGACAGGAGAGCGAATAAATGTAGGGCAAAAGCTGATAGCGTGCCTTATTGTACTTAAGTGCGATTGCAAACTCTTCACCCTCCAGATTGAACAGCTCCCGCCTTATGTCCGTGCCGTGCCCGCGGAACACCGGCAAAAAGGCCGCGTACTGATACCAGCGCAAAAACAGCTCGCGGAATTCGGGGTCGTCCCAGCCCTGCTCGTAGTCGCCGTCCCAGTACCAGCTTTCGCCGCGCTTTACAAAGAAGCCGCCGATGTCCAGCGTCCAGTAGGGCATGCCGCTGGCAGCCATGTCAAGGCCAATCGCGATCTGCTTTTTCAGCGTCTCCCACTTGGCGGTCACGTCGCCGCTCCACAGGATCGTGCCGTAGCGCTGCTGGCCGGTCCAGGCAGAGCGCGTAAGGTTTACAACGCGCTTATCGGGGCTTTGTTCCCTTTGGCCCTCCGCAAGCGTCCGGGCGTGGTAGAGGGCAAAGGCATTGCCCCTGTCCGCGCCGATGGCCTCGGCGGCGGTCTTCGCAGTTTCAAAAAACACGTCCGCGTCAAGCGGCTGCTCCCTGCGCGACCATTCGCTGGTCCAGGGCTCGGAGGAATCGCACCACCACGCGTCCACGCCATGGCAGTACAGGCCCCTTTGCGCCTGCTGCCAGTAGAGCTTTCGCGCGGCGGGATCCAGGGCGTCGTAGATTTCCCCTCCGGGCAAAAGCAATCCCTGAGATTTAAACTCGGCGTTGTTTGAGGTCCTGGGATTCATGTTCGGCCAGATGGAGATCATAAAGTGCACGTCCATGTCGTGCAGCTTGCGGCACATGGCGTCCGGATCCGGGAATCTTTCGGGATCGAAGCTCTTTTGCCCCCACTGCCCGTCCGGCCAGGAGCACCAGTCCAGCACCGCGCAGTCGAGGCCGATACCGGCGTCCTTGTAGCTTTTGGAAAGCGCCAGGATCTCCTCCTGGGTCTCGTAGCGCTCCTGCGACTGCCAGTAGCCAAACGCCCACGCGGGCAGCGCGGAGGGAAGCCCAGTCAGGCGGTGAAGGCCCCTGACGGCCTCCTCCCCGCTGCCCGGGATGACGTAGTAATCCAGCTGCTCCACAGCGGTAAGATAGAGATAGCTGCCGCAGGCGTCGTCGTTAAACACAAAGGGACAGCCGCAGTCGATCAAAAGGCCGTAGCCCGCAGTGCTTACAAAAAACGGCAGCGCGATCTGGCGGTTCATCTGGCACAGGTACATCTTGCGGCCGCGCAGATTCGCGGGGCCGCTTTCCGGCTGACCAAGGCCGTAGAGCGCCTCGTCCTTCTGAAAGCAAAGGGGCAGGCGTGCCCGATACAGGCACTTGTAGCTCTCAAGCGGCGCTTCCCGCACCACGGTCTTTACGCCGTCGGCGGTCTCGATCTGCTCGGTGACGGCCGCGGCGCTTCGGGAAATGCGTTTTGCCTCGAAGGCCTCAAGCGTCCGCAGTCCGCCTTCCCGGAAAAGCGGCTTTCCGTTTTTGGCGTCCAAGACGCAAAGCGTTCCGTCTTCCCTGGAAACGCGCGCCGAAAGATGCTTTCCTGTAAGCGTTACGCTTTTTTCGTCCTCGCTTATTACTGTGTCAGAGCACTTTTTGCCCTGTGTCACAAAGCGATCTTCATCGCCCGGAAAGTCCTCGCCGCGCACGAAGCTTACGCGCAGCGCGCCGCTTTCCATCTCCATCAGCCGAAGCAGCCCGTACTCGCTTTTCAATAAAAGCGCGCCGCCCTCGCTGGTGATGCGCACGATCCCTCTTTCTGCTCTGTGCGGTGCCTTGAGCATGGGTGAGCCTCCTTTATTTTGCGATCAGCAGGACCGCCATGTACTGCTTTTTGGGCAGGGCCACTTGGAATTTTCCACAATAGCTGCCCGCCTTTGTGCAGGTGCAGTTCCAGGTGTCAAGGATATAAGCGTCGTAAACGGTGGTATCGTCGATGTAGAAATCGCGGAAGTACGGGCGCATGAAGGAGTAGTAGCACAGGATGAATTTGCCCTTGTACCGGGCCTCCAGCGGCTCTGCCCGCACCTCGTCGCTGCGCCGGCTCTCGGAGGGCTTTAAGCCGTTGCCGGGGCAAAGCTCCATGATGCGCTTTAAAAACCAGAAGCGCTTGTGGCTTTCGCCGTGCAGCTCTCCCCCGTGCGACCACCACAAAACGTCGTCGTAGCCGGTCATGGTCTCGCCGTGCCCTGGATAGCCGCCGCGCAGCGCCGTCTCCCAGAAGCGG
>CADBNW010000043.1 GCA_902796025.1 uncultured Eubacteriales bacterium | reverse complement strand
TACCAGATCCTCATCACCGACAACACGGTGCTTAGACTATTCTGCAATTCCGTGCTGTACACGATGCTGATTCTTCTGGGTCAGGCGATCATCATCCCGGCGATGGCGTTCGCGCTGAGCAAGTTCCGCTTCAGGGGAAGCGACGCGATCTTCTTCGTCATCATCATGCTGATGCTTCTGCCGTTTCAGGTCACGATGGTGCCAAACGTGCTGACGCTGAGGACGATGGGGCTGCTCAACACCATATGGTCCGTGATTATTCCCATGTGGTTCTCGCCGTTTTATATCTTTCTGATACGGCAGTTTATGGTCGGCCTGCCCAACGAGCTGCTGGAGGCCGCCGCTATCGACGGCTCGGGCGTGATGCGCACGTATCTGTCCACCGTCCTGCCGGTCTGCAAGCCCATCCTTGGCGCGGCGGCGGCACTGTCCTTCGCGGACTGCTGGAACCTGGTCGAGCAGCCGCTGGCGTATCTGACGATGCGCGAGGACCTGATGCCCCTGTCGACCATGTTCAACCAGCTGGCCAAGGAAAACACGGGCTTTGAATTTGCCGGCGCGGCGCTTTATATCCTTCCGGCGCTGTTTGTGTATCTGTTCTTCCAGGAGGATATCCTCTCCGGCATCCAATTATCTGAACTGAAGTAGGTGTTTCATCGATGAGAAAAGCGGCGCTCAAGGCTATGGTCATCCTGGCGGTCGTAGTCGCTTTGTGTATGTTCTTTTCCGGGACCATCCGCACGATCACCACGCCGAGGGTGCGGTTTACATCGGCCAAACAGGGCAAGTTCGAATCAACCACCGAGCTGAGCGGCACGGTCGTCTTTACGGATACAGAGGAGTTTTCCCTGGATCTGCCTGAAGATATCACGCTGACGATCACCGGCGTGTACGCCAAACCCGGCGCGAAGGTCAAAGCGGGCGACAAGCTCTTCACGGCCACGATTGTGGACTACGACAAGACCTCCGCGTCCATACAGAACGATTACGCATCCGCCGAAGCGCAGCTGCGTGAGCTTCACCGCAAGAACGGCGCCATCCGCCTGACGAAGAACGAGCAGGCCTGGGCCGACGCGTATGAGGCGCTCGAAAAAGCCTCAGACGCGCGTCGCGACAGCCGCGTGGAGGTCATGACGCTTTTATCCATGGAGGGCCTGATGCCCGAGGACAGACAGATGCCCTCATCGGCTCCCGAGGGCGCCAGTGAGGCGCTCGCCGACGCCTATAAGACTTTGAATGTGGCCGAGGAAGAATATACCCGCCGCGAGAGCGAGCTTGACAGCCTGCAGCGCTACGCGATCGATGAAACGACATGGGACAACCTGAAAAAGGAGCGCGAGCAGCAGGACAAAATGACCGAGTGTGAGGATAAGCTGGCCACGCTCAGTATGACCGCGCGCGCGGTGGCTGAGATCGTCGCGCCGCATGACGGATACATCAGCGAGGTGCTCGTAGAAAAGCGCGGCACGGCTACGGCCGATACGGTGCTGCTCAAGATGACGCCCGAAAAGGGCAAGCCCGTCATTCGCATGGACATCACGAGCCTTACCCAGCCCGTATCTGAGGGCACTGTCGTGTCCGTGCCTTCGCCGCGCTATTATGGCAAGGCCGAAACGACCGTGACGTCGCTCTCACTGGGCAGCGCGGGTGAGAAGTTTGCCGACGCGGCGATCAATGACGACATCATAGACGCGCTGGGCAGCCTAAGCAGCATGATGCAGAATGAAGTCAAGGTCAACCTGGTCATCAAGGCGCGCGAGTCCACGTCCCTGATCAACGCGGCGGCTGTGCGGGGCAACGGCGACGAACGGTACATCTATTATGCCGAGCGCGAGTCCTCCACCTTCGGCGGCACGCAGCTGAAGGTGAAGAAGATGACGATTACCGTTTTGAACGAGTCGTCCACGATGGTTTCGGTCAGCGACGACCTTTCGCGCATGCAGATCATCTATATGGAGGACCGATCGCTGAGCGAAGGCGACACGGTGATGGCCTATGAGGAATGACACCGCGCCGCGCCGCCGCGCCTTCAGCGCGCTGGCCGTCATAGGACTATTGATGGTCGCCTACGCGCTCTTTAGCCTGTTTACGCGCACGCCGCGACTGATTCAGTACGCCTTTCTGCCCCCGATGGGTGAGATCGATTATGATGGCGCACTCGATGAGATTCGTGACGGAATGGGGGAGACGGACGCCCCGATCGCCCTGCACGGTTATCTGACGGGGCAAAGTGTATCGACTGCGGACAATACTAATTTGAGCGACGGCGTCACACTTTATATGGTTTCACAGGGCTGGTTTCAGACCTGTGCGCTGGATATGGTAAAAGGCGAGATCCTTACGCCCTATATGCTCTCTCAGCGCGAGCCGTATATCCTGCTCAGCGACAAGCTGGCCTTCAGACTGTTTGGCGATATGGACGATCTGATCGGGCAGAAGGTGAGCGTCAACGGCAGCGAATACACGCTGGCCGGCACGGTCAGGCACACAAAGGGGTATGGCGACCGGGACGAATACGCGGCCTGGCTGCCGCTGGGCTGCGACGAAAGCCTCATACCGGAGCTGATGGTGCTGAGCGCCGTCTGTGGAACCGACAACGGCTTTGAGACACTTCTGACCACGTCCGCGACAGCCTACCTGGGCAACGGTTCGCTGATCGGGCTGTACAAGGAGCGCATGCGCGCCTGCATGCCGCTTTATCTTATTGCCCTGGTCGTCGCCGTGTGGGCGCTGTATCGCGGCTTCAGGCTGATTACGGCGCTGACCGTGCGCTTTTATAACGAATGCCGCGACAGGCTGAAGATCGTCTATCCGCGTCAGGCTGCGTGGTACATGCTCATTCGTTTCCTGGCCGTCGCGGGAATGATTGCTGCCTTTGCAGGGCTGTTCTGGCTGGTCATGTGGTTCTTTACCCGGCCCGTGCTCGTATTTGTGGAATGGGTGCCGGAGGAGCTGGTATCCTGGGGCTCGATCAGGACGCGCTTTTGGGAGCTTCTCGAGGCCGCCGCGCAGCCCGTGCGCTATGTCACGCCGGAATACGCCGCCGTCAGTTTCTACGCCTTCCTGATAAGGTGGGGAACGATACTGGGGCTGATCGGGCTTGTTAAGGCGCTGATAAAGCAGCAATTCGAAAACAAACGGACATAAACAAGCGCTCCGACCGTCGTCATGCGGTCGGAGCGCCGATTTATCAGGACTTTCAGGCCTTGGCCGACGCCTTCATGGCCTTGAGGATCCTCGCAAAGCCGGGGATCAGCGTGATGACGCACGCGATGGCCGCCTCGGGGATGATGTATGTGATGTTGTAGACCAGCGAGTAGATCAGCGGATTCTGATCGCCGGCGTACTCGGCGAAGAAGATGACGCCGGACAGCACCGACATGATGTACTTGCCGAGGTAGCCCAGCACCACGGCGATGAGCAGCTTCCAGCGGTCGTCCACCTTGATCAGCCCCGCCAGGCAGCACAGCGCCACCGCGCCGTAGGCCATGGGATAGTCCACCAGCAGCTGCACGGGGTGAATGATGTACGGATCGTTGATCAGCTTGAACAGGCCGAACGCGCAGCCCGCGACCAGACCCTTGGGCGCGCCGAAGGCCATGGCGTACAGTACGAGCGGGAGCATGGCCGCCAGCTTGACCGAACCGCCCTGGGGCATTTCGAACAGCTTGATCAGCGACAGGATATAGGCCGTGGCGATGCACATGGCGGCGTAGGCGACAGAGCGGGCGTTCCAGGCTTTCTTATCCTGGGTCATCAGCACGACCACCATGACGACGAGAAGCACGAGGATCGCCAGGATGTAGGGGAATACGCCCACGCTCTCGCCCAGGGCGCGGATCGTGGAGATGATGGCCAGCACCAGTCCCAGCGCGAAGACGGCGGCCAGCAGCACGGCGCGCATCACAGTCCATGTGTGGCTCTTCTGGAAGTAGACAAAGCAGCCGACGACCAGAAGCAGCAGGATGAACGAGATCGAATACCAGGGCTCCTCGAAGATTTTGCCAAAGGCCTGCTTGAACCAGCCCTCGCTGACTTCCTCGGCTTCTTCGACAGCTTCTTCAGCGGCCTCCTCGGCCGTTTCGGCAACTTCACCGGCGGCTTCAGCCGCGCCGTCGGCAGCGGCGGCCGCCTCTTCAGTCACGGTTTCGGCCGTGTCCTGGGCTGCTTCAGTCACGGTTTCGGCCGCGTCCTGGGCTGCTTCGGTTACGGTTTCAGCCGCGTCCTCGGCGGCGGATTCGACGGCCGTGGCCGCCTCTTCAGCCATGGCGAAGGGCGCGACGGCCAGTGTCAGCAGACACAGCATCAAAACTGCGGCGACGATGATCCTTTTCACGAGAATACTCCACCTTTCCTTTTGTGTTTTTCCGCAAAAAGAACCCGCTTGCGTCAGAATGACACAGGCGGGAAACAGGCGTAAAGAGCGTCAGCCACAAGGCTTTCAGCCCTGCGCCGCTTCCCTCCGGTGGGATGATCCACATCAGGTTCCAAGGGACAGGACAAATATGTCCATCTCAGCCAAACGGCGCCCCCAGCGGACGATAATATTCTATGCCCGCGCCGGGGCAATGTCAAATTGTTTTTCTGTTATGCCGCCGCGTTCACTTCTTTACAATGTCTCGGACGTGGTATAAAATAGGACTGACAATAAACCGATGGGGGAATAAAACCATGTTTGAACAGCTCAAAAAGGATGTATTCGCCGCCAATCTTGAACTGGTCAGGCGGGGCCTGGTGATCTATACCTGGGGCAATGTCAGCGGCATTGACAGGGATAAAGGCGTCGTGGCGATCAAGCCCAGCGGCGTGTCCTACGACGACATGACGTGGGAGCAGATCGTCCTTATCGACCTCGAAGACGGGAAAACGATCGAGGAAGGCGCGCTGAATCCGTCGTCCGATACGCCCACACATTTGTACCTTTACCGCGCCTTCCCGGCGCTGGGCGGCATAACGCATACCCATTCGACGTACGCCACGGCCTGGGCGCAGGCCGGCAAAGACATTCCCTGCATGGGGACGACGCACGCGGACGGCTTCAGGGGATGCGTACCCTGTACGCGATATGTGGATCCCGAGGAAACCGAACGCGCCTATGAGGCCGAAACGGGCAAGGTCATCGCGGAAGCGTTTAAGGGCCGCGACCCGATGCACACGCCCGCCGTACTCGTGCGCGGCCACGGCCCCTTCACCTGGGGCAAGGACGCGGCCAAATCCGTATATAACGCGGCTGTACTGGAAGAAACGGCAAAAATGGCGCTGCTGACTTACCGGATCAATCCCGAAGCGATCGAGCTGCCACACTGGATACAGGATAAGCACTTTCTGAGAAAGCACGGCCCGAACGCCTATTATGGACAGAAATGAACCTTCGGCGCTCCGCATCCAGCGGATGCGCCGTTTTTAATCTCATAACTGTATTGCTATTAAAACATAATAGACAACGCTTGAACTTGCATCAATGCTCGTGATATAATACAAAAGAACTTATTTCGCCGAGGAGCACATATATGAAAACGGCCATAATGACCGACACAAACAGCGGCATGACGAGGAACGAAGCGGACAGATGCGGCGTCTACCTCCTGGCCATGCCCGTGATCGTCGATGATAAATCGTATTTTGAAGGGATCGATATCACGCACGATCAATTGTACGCCGCGATGCGGGCGCACAGGGACATACACTCGTCACAGCCGTCGCCGGGCGATGTGTCGGACATGTGGGATGCGATTTTCAAGGATGGTTACGATGAACTTGTATACATTCCCATGTCTTCAGGGCTGAGCGGCTCGTGCGAAATGGCAAAACTTCTTGCGCGCGATTATGCCGGCAGGGTGGTTGTGGCCGACAATCATCGGATTTCGGTCACGCTGTATGAATCCGTTCTGGAGGCGCGCCGGATGGCGCAGAGCGGTTTGTCGGCCGAAAGAATTGCCGCGGATCTCGAAAAACGCGCCGCCGATTCCAGCATTTATATCACGGTAGACTCTCTGGAATACCTCAGGCGGAGTGGCCGGGTCACCGCCGCCGGCGCGGCGCTGGCTGGCGCCTTCGACATCAAGCCCGTGCTCACGATACAGGGCGGCAAGCTTGACGCCTTCGCCAAGGTGCGCGGCATCAAGAAGAGTGAGACGCGCATGGCCGAGGCGGTCAGGACGGACCTGGAAAAACGTTTTGCTCATTTTTCCGCGGATCGGATGCGTATAGGCGCGGCTGGCACCTTTGAACACACGGCTGATGCAGAGGCGTGGACTGATCATCTGCGCGGCATGTTCCCCGGCATAAAGGTTTATTATCAGCCCCTGTCGTGCAGCATCGCATGCCACGTGGGCATCAACGCGGTCGGCGTAGGGATCAGCGCGCTGTCAGATGATTAGCCCGGCAAAAATTGCTTATATGGGTGGATAACAGAAACATCCAAAAGAGCGCGTTACGATTTTGTAAGGATTGTCTACTGGATTTTTAGCGCCTGACACTATATAATATAAGCACGACGAAATCGTATCGTCCGTTATTAATATGAGGAGGGAATCATATGGCAAGCGTATCTCTGCAGCACATCTATAAGGTATATACCGGTGGCGTTACGGCCGTCAGCGATTTTACGCTGAACATCGAAGATAAGGAGTTTATCGTTCTGGTCGGCCCTTCCGGCTGCGGTAAATCGACCACCCTGCGCATGGTCGCCGGTCTGGAGGAAATCTCCGAAGGTGAGCTCTACATCGGTGACAAACTGGTTAACGACGTCGCTCCCAAGGATCGCGACATCGCCATGGTTTTCCAGAACTACGCCCTGTATCCTCATATGACGGTTTATGATAACATGGCTTTCGGCCTGAAACTGCGTAAAACCCCCAAGGCCGAGATCGACAAGCGCGTTAAAGAGGCGGCTAAAATCCTTGATATCGAACACCTGCTCAACCGTAAGCCGAAGGCCCTGTCCGGTGGTCAGCGTCAGCGTGTCGCCCTGGGCCGCGCTATCGTCCGTGAGCCTAAGGTCTTCCTGATGGATGAGCCTCTGTCCAACCTGGACGCCAAGCTGCGTGTTCAGATGAGAACCGAGATCACCAAGCTGCATCAGAAGCTGCAGACCACCTTCATCTACGTTACACACGACCAGACCGAGGCCATGACCATGGGCTCTCGCATCGTGGTTATGAGGGACGGCTTCATCCAGCAGTGCGATTCTCCCCAGAACCTGTACGATTATCCTACCAACCTGTTCGTGGCCGGATTCATCGGCTCTCCTCAGATGAACTTCTTCGACGTCCGTCTTGAGAAGCAGAACAACGGTGTATACGCTGTGTTCGGCGACAACAAGGTCAAGGTACCCGAAGAGAAGCTGCAGAAGCTGATCTCCGACGAGTGCATCGGCAAGGAAGTCATCATGGGCATCCGTCCCGAGAACATCTCCGACAGCAAGGAAGCCATCGAGAAGTTCAAGGATTCCACCATCAACGTGCACGTTGAAGTTGTCGAGTTGATGGGCTCTGAGACCTACCTGTACCTGTCCACCACCGGCAAGGATGGCAACATCATCGCCCGCGTCGATCCCAGAAGCACCAGCCGCACCAACGACGACATCAAGGTCGCCTTTGATACCAGCCGTCTGCACTTCTTCGACAAGGATTCCGAGACCACCCTGCTCAACAGGTAAAAAAGCTTTCCCCGCCGGCAAATACGGCGGGGAAATTTTCAGCTCCCGTATCCCCGCAAAGTGGGGGATGCGGGAGCTTTTTTTGTAGGGGCTGTTTGCACAGCCCCATTCAGTCTTAATTCAATTACCTTTTATCCTTGTCGATAAATTCCAGCGTGACCATCGCAAGCAGCGAAAACAGCAGGGCAAAGCCCATAAGGCGCAGCCAGTAGTCGATGATGTTGTCTTCGCTGTTTTCGTAGGCGGGCTGGTAGCTGGCCTTGGCGGCCTTTTCCTCGATAAAGTGCATCACCTTTTCTTCGCCCACAAGGTCCATCAGCTGCCCCACGGTGGTTTTGAGCTCAAAGGTCTCACCGCGCTTTTCCTGCACGTCGGGGTTTGCGCTAAGCAAATCCACGACCTCGCCAAGCGTAAGCTCCGTGCCGATCTCGATGTTCGCGTATTTTTCGGTGATGCCGGCTGCATCAAGCTTTTCAAGCAGCTCGCCGATCGTCATCTGGCGGACGATCTGCGTTTCAAGCGCCGGCTGAAAGGCTTCGTTTGAAAGAAGCTCGTTGATCAGCGCTCCAAACGTCAGTCCCGTATCGCCAAGAGGAGCAGCGCGAAGCTCCTCAAGCTCGCTGGAAGTGGCGATGAGCTTTAGCGCTTCGCCGGCAGTCATATCCCCTAAAGCCTGCTCCTGCTTGAAGGCGTCAAAGCTTTTAGAGCTTTCCAGGATTTTCCTTGCCTCGCCCAGGGTCGTCACCTTGCCGATCTGCTTTGAACGCAGCTGGTCGATGGCGGAATTGTCTGTAGCCTGCATAAGATCCATCACTTCTCCAAGGGTAAAGCTTCCGCCGATCTCGTTGTCTCGCATTTTGCCAAGCATGCTGGAGATGGTAGCGTAAGGCTTATTATTGGTGTCTGCCTGCGCCGCGATGACCTTGAGGCCGGGATTAGAGATCGTGAAGTGGGTGAGGGTCTCGGTCCAGGCAGGCAGGGTCAGCATGCCGCCGGAAAACACCAGCTGGAAGATCAGCACGAAGGGCATGATGGTCATGGCTGTGGTGGTGTTGTGCGCAAGGGAGGAAACCCACAGCGACAGCATGTCCGCGGCAAAGCTGATCAAAAACATGGAGATCGCAAAGTCCAGCAGGAAAAACGAGGTGATAAGCCCTTCGCTTGGGTATTTTACGCCGACAAGCAAAGTGACGTAGATCGTCACAAACGTCTGCATCAGGCACAGGATCGCCTGGTACAGCATGTGCGAAAACACGTAGGAGGAAATGTGCATGCCGCTTCGGTGCTCGCGCTTTATCACGTCGCGCTCTCGGCAGATGACCTGGATGGAGTTAAAGCACCCGTTCCAGATGCACACGCACACCAGGGCAAAGGCGCCCATCAGCGTGCCTTCCATGTTCAAAAACATCTTTTTGCGCACCACCATACCCACAAGACCGGCGATCAGCGCCGCCATGGGCAGCACCTTCCAGTCGTTTTGATACACGAACATGCGCAGCAGCTTTCCAAAGTAGATGCGCACCTGCGAGCCGCGCCCGCGATGGCGTATGGTCACGTTCGTGGCGCTGGATCGGGAAGATCTGTTATCCATGCTGCACCTCCGCAAACTTCAGCACGTATTCGTCCGCGAGGCCGTCGCCGCCCTCTTCCTTGCGATTGACGGATTTTACGATCTGCTCCATGGTGTCACGCTTAAAGAAGCGCCGGGCCTCCTCGATGCTGCCGTAGTAGGCCAGCCGCCCCGTGCGGGCGGAGTCCTTCGCCAGCACGATCACGTCGTCGAACAGATCGATCACGCGGTCGGGGGTATGGGTGATGACGATGATGATCTTGCCCGTATCCGCGATTTTGCGAAGCTGCACAAACAATTCTCGCGCCATCACGCCGTCAAGCCCGCTGTCCGGTTCGTCCAAAATGAACAGGGAGGGATTGCTGATAAACTCCATGGAGATGGACAGGCGCTTTTTCTGTCCGCCGGAGAGCTTCTCCACCAGATTGTTTTTGACCGGCTGCAGACCGAAAATGTCCATCACCTCGTCCACGCGCGCCCTGCGCTGGCTGGGCGTCACGTCCTTTGGCAGGCGAAGGCTCGCCGCGTCCATAAGGGTGTACAGCACCGTGTCCTTGCCGCGCATCATCTCCGACTGGGGCACGAAGCCGACCTCGTACTGCATCTTCCGGTACTGCTTGTACATGTTGCTGCCGTTCAGCATCACCTCGGCATCCGCCTTTTCGTAGCCGTTCACGGCGTTCAGAAACGTGGTTTTGCCCGCGCCGGAGCCGCCAAGCAGCAGCACCATGTGTCCCTGGGGGATGCTCATGTGGATGTCGCGAAGCAGCACCTTTTTCTGGAAAAACTCACGGGCGCTGCGCTCCTTCAGGTTGACGGTCAGGCCGTCCTCCATGACCCCGGCGGAGCCGTGTCTGGCAAGGCGCGACATTTCGGCGCTGAAGTCCTCCACCTGCCAGGTAGGCTGATACTTTTTGACGAAGCCCCAGACCAGGGCGGGGATCCATCTTGTATAGGAAACCAGGCACAGCCACATCCAGCGCCTGCGCAGGCCGTAGACCTGGATCATGCCGCTCCAGATGCGTATGCCGTAGATGAGACAGGTGATCCCAAGGGGGATGCTGAGCACAACCAGGAGCAATTCTATGCTGCTGATGCTGTCGGTGCTGTCGGGTATAAGGTAGGTGATGATGCTTATGAAGGTAAGCGCGGCCCCCGCTACGGAGTAAACGCGGCCCTCCGGCTCGCGGCCGGCGCAGCGGGACAGCTGATAGTCCCTTGCAAAGGGAATCAGCGCCCACCAGCCCTTGATGCCGGATTTGGTCATTACGCCCCAAAGGCCAACGACGTACAAAACGGCAAGCAGGGTCTCGTAGCCAAAGCTTGCGTCCAGCAGGAAACGGCACAGGATCTGAAGTATCGTATCCACGATCAGCGCTCCTTTGATGAAAAATAACGCGCCCGGGCGGTATGGCGGCGCGGGGGCGAATGTCCAAACGCCACGTTAAAAATTGTAAACTGCGGGCGCTGACTTGTCAAGCGAGCTGCCCGTGCTTTTTGGGTTTCAAAAAAATTTTGTTTACGTATCCGAATTGATATGGTATAATAAACCCATATAAATTGGACAGTTGCTCAAGTGCAAAAGCTCCAGGGCGGTTTTGAGGGGCCGCGGCACCTCCAAACTTCGATCCGCAGGGGCGGCTTTGCCGCCCCGAGGAGGATTTTTGCAAAGCAGAGCTTGCCCTGCGTAAGCAAAAATTCATTCTTTACAGCTTGGCGTTTTGCCTAACTTTGCACATAGGGCAACATAATCAAGCGCTTTAAATGCATCTTCGATCCATTTAAAGCGAGGGGCTGCGCAGCAGCCCCATAGGAAAGGCGGCCCGATTTGGAAAACGAAAAAACACGGGAAACCGTGGAACGCATTATGAACAGGCCCGTATTTCTCAGCTGGTGGCTGAGGCTTTTGATCGGCATCGCGGCGGGGTGCCTGGCGTCGGGACTGTCGGCCATCGTGCCGGGGCTTGGCTTATTGACGACCCTGTGCCTGCCGCTTGCGCTGTTTCTGGGGCTTACCGTGTATGGAAGCTCGGACGCGCTGGGCCTTGCGGCGTTTGTGCTGGTGTACGAGGCGGCGGCTTTTTACGCGGGCGGGGCAGTCACGGCGGTATGCGCGCTGCTTTGCGTGGTGGCGCCCCTTGCGGTGATGCTGTGGCTTGAGCTGTCGCAAAAGCCCGCCTTTTACGACAGGCTGTTCGTATCCCTTGCCTGTATGCTGCTTGGCATGGTGGCGGCGCTTGGATTTTTGAGCCTGATGTATCCTGGCGACCTTGCGGACAGGGCGGGCGCGCTGCTGCTTGCTTCCTTCGATCAGCTTGGTGAAACGGAAAGACAGACGGTGAGCGCACTGTTCAAGCAGATGTACGGAGTGCTGGGGCTGGATCTTGGCTCGGATACACAAACGATCCTTACAAACGTGGTCGAGCTGTTCAAGGAACAGCTGAAGATCTCTCTGCCCTCCATCATGCTCACGCTGTCGGTGCTGAACGTCTTTCCGGGCGTGCTGCTGTGCGCCTTTATGCGCACGAAGAGGCACCTGCCCGGGGCAAGCTACAAGCCCGTATCCCAGTGGCGCATGCCCGCCCGCTACACCATCGGCCTCATCGTTTTGCTGATCGCGGGCATCGTGCTAAACTATACCGGCATGTCGGGGGCCGTGGTGCTAAACACTGTGCTTGGCGCGGCCTCGCTTGCGTGTGCAGTGCAGTATCTTGCGTCCATCACGGACAGACTCAGCCGCATGCCCTCGGGACGGGGCGGAAAGATCGTGTTTTTTATTGCGATCACGTTGCTCATGGCAACGGCGATCCCCTTTTACGGCGCGTTCAGCATGCTGATCGGCAGTCAGGGCCTGATCACGACGTGGCTTCGCACGCGCAGAGACAAAGACAGTGAACTATAAGGAACCATAAGGAGGAAACTGCAATGAAGGTTTTGCTTTTGGCCGACCTCAAGGGTACGGGCAAGAAGGATGAGATCGTGGAGGTAAGCGAGGGCTACGCCAGAAACTATCTGCTGCCCAGAAAGCTTGCCAAGGAGGCGGACGCTGAAACGCTCAATTCCGTAAAGCACGCAAAGGAAGCCGCGGCGCACAGGGAAGAGGTCAAGCGCCAGGAGGCGGAGCTGAAAAGCAGAGAGCTGAAGGGCAAGGTGATCCAGCTTTCCGCAAGGGGCGGCGAAAACGGCAAGCTCTACGGCTCCGTTACCAACGAAATGATCGCCGAGGCGCTTAAGCAGCAGCACGGCGTGGACATCGACAAGCGCAAAATCGAGCAGGAGGAGCCCATCCGCCAGGCCGGGCAGTCCTTCGTGACCATACGGCTGTGGGCGGGCATCTCTGTTAGGATGCTGGTCAACACCACGGTGGTAACCAAGTAACGCATGGAACAGGGATACCAGGTGCTGCCCCATCAGGATGAGGCGGAACGAAGTGTACTGGGGGCAATGCTGATCAGCCCCCAGGCGGCGATGCTTGCCCAGGAATCGCTGAAGGAAGACGATTTTTACGACCCGGCCCTGCGCGAGGTCTTTTCCGCAATGATCTACGTCGCGGCGCAGTCCCGCCCGGTGGACGTGGTCACGGTAAGCGACGAGCTGACGCGCAGGCAAAAGCTGGAAACGCTTGGGGGTCTGAGCTTTCTGGTGGAGCTGGCGCGCGCCGTGCCAGCCACGGCAAACGTCGGCGCGTACATCAAGATCGTAGAGGAAAAGTCCACCCTCAGAAAGCTCATCCACGCTGCTGAGACCATCGAAAAAAGCTGCTACGCCGGTGAGCAGGAGACAGAGGACATCCTTGCCCAAAGCGAAAAGCTGATCTACGACATCACCATGCGAAAGGGCGGCGCGGAGCTCGAGGCCATCCAGCCGCTTTTGATCCGCACCTTCCAACTGATCGAGGAGCTGGTCAAAAACCACGGGCACATCAAGGGCGTGCCCTCCGGCTACAAGCCTTTGGACGATCTTACCACGGGCTTTCACGCGGGCGAACTGATATTGATCGCCGCGCGTCCTTCCATGGGCAAAACCAGCTTTGGTATGAACATCATCGAAAACGCGGCCCTGCGGGCGGAAAAGAAGGCAGCGGTCTTCTCGCTGGAAATGCCTGCCGAGCAGCTGGCGCTTCGCATGCTGTGCACGGAGGCCAGAGTGGACATGTCGAAGGTGCGCAAGGGCTTTATTGACGACGACGAGTGGCTGAAGCTCGCAAACGCCATGACCGCCATCGCCAATGCGCAGATCTACATCGACGCGACCGCCGGCATCACGGTGCCGGAAATGCGCTCCAAGGCCCGAAGGCTGCAAATGGAGCACGGGCTGGACGTCATCATGATAGACTATTTGCAGCTGATGACCGGCTCCGGCAAGTTCGGCTCCCGTCAGGAGGAGGTGGCCGGCATCTCCCGCCAGTTAAAGGCGCTGGCAAACGAACTGGGCGTGCCGATTCTGGCGCTTAGCCAATTGTCGCGCGCGCCGGCCGGGCGCTCTAACCACAGGCCGATCCTGAGCGACATCCGAGACTCCGGCGCTATCGAGCAGGACGCGGACGTGGTGATGTTCATTCACAGAGAGGAATATTACGACCCCAAGCCCGAAAACAAGGGCATGGCGGAGGTCATCATCGCAAAGCAAAGAAACGGCGCGCTGGGCACGGCCAATCTTGGCTGGCGCGGCGAATTCACCCGCTTCATCGATCCCACCATGACCGGAAAAGAAACGGGCGTGGATTAAAGGATCTGTTTCAAGCATTCAGCTGGCATGCTCGGCTGAATGCTTTTTTGTATCATGGGGAAGAGCATGAAAAGGACAAATCTCTTCGCCCGCAGCTTTCGCCGCTTTTGAAAGCGCGTTGCCTGTTTTCTGCTCGTTTGTTAAACCTAAAATGCTGCATATGCCCATTTGACACAATTGCAGCTTTTTTCTTTAACACTATTGACAGTTAATGGGTAATATTATATAATTATTTCACACTTGTACGTAAAGATTATGCACATGCATCGCACGGCCTCTGGGGGAGGTGAGCAGTCCGGATGTATAGCGCAGGTCATTCAGCCAAATCGTTTCACAACAAAATCAAGCTTCGTGCCGACGACCGTGCTATGGCTATTCTTTGTTATGCTGTTGTCGGTCTGTTTTCCTTGCTGTGCTTTCTGCCGTTTTGGTATGTGCTCGTATATTCCATTGAGCCCTACAGCGTCTACTTAAAGCAGCCAGAGCTGCCCTAGCCTGCCGAGATCTCCTGGACGAGCTACCGGCTGGTGCTAAAGTACGGCCTGATTTGGTCTGGCTATAAAAACACCGCGTTCCTCGTTTTTATAGGAACGCCGCTGACCATGGGCCTTATGGTGCTTACCGCTTACCCGCTTACGAAGAAGGATCTTAAGGGGCGAAATGTCATTTTGACGCTTTGGGTCATCACCATGTATTTTTCCGGCGGCATGATCCCAAATTACATCCTTGTTTGTCGCACATTGGGCCTCAAAAACAATCTGTGGAGCCTGATCCTTCCGGGCCTTTGCGGATGCTATAACCTGATCCTGATGAAAAACTACATGAATGGCCTGCCCGGCTCCATCGAAGAGGCGGCGCTGATCGACGGCGCAAACGACGTTCAGGTCCTATTGCGCATCGTGCTTCCGCTGTGCATGCCCATCCTTGCAACGCTTGGCCTTTTCACCATCGTAGGTTATTGGAACAGCTATTTCAACAGCATCCTCTATATCTATAAACCGGACAAATACCCCCTGCAGCGCGTTTTGCGCGAGTTTATCGCAACCGACATGGTGGACGAGGTAAACCAGGGCATCACGGATGTCAGCCAGCAGGTAAACAACTTTACCGCAAAGATGGCCATTATCATGATCGCCACACTGCCGATCATGTGCGTATACCCGTTTTTGCAGAAATACTTTATGACAGGCTTGGTTTTGGGCGGCGTTAAAGAGTGACGTCCCCTGCTATAAAACAACAAGGAGGAAAGCCAAATGAAAAGGACTCTTGCAACCCTCATGGCGCTACTGCTCGTGCTGGCCCTTGGCAGCTCGGCGTTGGCGGTCTATGATCCTGCCACCGAAACGGAGTCTGTCTGGGAAGGCGAAGTGACCACCATTACCGTGACAGACCGTCTCCCCGGCATTCAGCTGGAGAACAACCCCATTCTGAAGGAATTGGAAAAGCGCATCGGCGTGAAGCTGGACATCTCTGTCCTCGATGCTGCGCAGTACAACTCCCTGATCGCCTCCCAGATCGCGGCCGGCGACATCCCGGATATGTTCTACCTGTGGGACAACTCCTCCAACGTCAACTTCCAGAAGTGGGCGCAGGAAGGCCTGATCTGGAACCTTGAAGAGCTGGCCGACAAGATCCCCAACGCCTTCACCTGGCTAAACGCCAACGACCTGGCCTATGGCCGCGTTCCCTCCCTGGACAACGGCCTGTACGGCCTGCCCCGCATGCAGCAGCTCACCCCCGATGCCATCCCGTACCGCGGCGACTGGCTGGAGAAGCTGGGAATGGATATCCCCGTAACGCCCGAAGATCTGTATGAGTACTGCGTAGCCGTTTCCACCCAGGATCCCGACGGCAACGGCGTCGACGACACCTGGGGCCTGTTCATCACCCAGCTGGGCGATAAGGGCGGCGGATTGATCGACAAGAACATCCGTGAAGGCTTCGGCATCGAACCCGAAACCGTGGCCTACAAGGTCATCCCTGCCCAGGAAGGCTTCATGGACCTGATGGACTTCTACCATGACCTCTACGCTGAGGGCGGTATTTATCCCGAGTTCTATCTGCAGAGCGATATTTACGCGGATCAGGAAGCCTTCAGAGCCGGCACCGTGGGCTGCATGTTCAAGACCACCAGCCTTGACCACACCATGCCCTACAGGTCCAACGCCGCTGAAGCGTTCTATCAGAACAATCCTGATGGCGAAGTCGTCGCCGGCTATCCGCTCCAGCCCAACGGCACCACCGCCGAGGATGCGGAGAACTACTTCCACTACATCACCATGTCCTGCTGGGGCGTGTTCTGCATCAGCAAGAACGCCTCTGAAGAGGCTGTTGACGCCGCGTGCCGCTTCCTCAACTTCGGCTGCACCGAGGAAGGCGTACACCTTCTGACCAACGGCATCGAGGGCATCAACTACAAGAGCTGGAATCCCGCCCTGCGCACCAAGGTACCCTTCACGCAGGCTGAGAAGGAAGAGCCCGGCCATGAGGACCGCCTGATCAACTCCCTGTCCTACCTGTGCGTGCAGCAGAGCTGGGCCAACTACGGCAAGCTCACCTTCGGCGGCAACACCCCCGAAGAGAAGGCCGAGTACAACAGGCGCTATAACGAGCTGAATCACGGCTACATCGTCTACGACAACATCGACACCTACCCCGGCTACGCGGACCTTAAGACCAGGAACGCAGAGCTTACCACGAAGCTCAATGATGAGATGATGGTCCAGTACATCGTGGGCGGCATCACCCGCGAGGAGTTCACTGACTGGCTGTACAATGTGTACTGCCCGGCCTGGGAAGAGGTTGAGGATATCGTAACGGCTGTGCGCGGACCCAAGGAATAAGTCTTCCCCGTTCTTTCCCAAACCCCGGCACTAAAGCCGCTTGCCTCCCTCGCTTAAAATGCGGGGGAGGCAATTCCCAAAAGGCGGAGGCAGTGTATCATGCCCAGAATGATGCTTGTGAAGCAGCCCAAAACAGCGCGCGAGCGCTTCCTGAATCTGATAGTGTATATCATCAAAAAACGCTATCTGTATTTGATGTGCATTCCGGGTCTGGTATATCTTGCGATATTCTGTTACACGCCCATGTACGGCGTCATCATTTCCTTTAAGGATTTTTCCTACACAAAGGGCATCATGGCCAGCAAATGGGTCGGGTTTCAGTACTTCAATAAGGTCTTTGCAACCTCTGATTTCTTTGACACCCTGCGAAACTCTGTGCTGCTGAGTCTTCTAAGACTAAGCATCAACATGCCCGTTCCGATCATTCTTGCCCTGATGGTGAACGAGATCCGTTCCACGGTCTTTAAGCGGGTGGGACAGACCGTCATGTACCTTCCTCACTTCATTTCGTGGGTCGCCATCGGCGGCATCACGCTTACCTTCCTTTCGGAGACGGACGGCCTTGTGAACATCGTGATCAAGCGCCTGACCGGGCGCACGGTGCCGTTTTTGAGCTCCGCAGCAATGTTCCGCGGCCTCATCGTGGGCACCACGATCTGGAAGGAAGCCGGATGGGGCACGATCATCTATCTCGCTTCCCTTTCTGCGATCAACCCCGAGCTGTACGAAGCCGCGACCGTAGACGGCGCCAATCGCTTTCAGAAGGTCTGGCATATTTCCCTTACCGGCATCGCCAGCGTTATCTCGATACAGCTCATCCTGCAATGCGGCAATATCATGAACAACGGTTTTGAGCAGATCTATATGTTCCAAAATCCGCTCAACATCCGTTCTTCAGAGGTCTTCGAGACCTATATATACAAAATCGGCCTGCTCAATACCGACTTCAGCTATTCTACTGCGGTAGGCCTGTTTAAGTCTGTCGTGAACATCGTTCTCGTCATCATTGCAAACCGCGGCGCGAAGCTCTTGGGGCAGGCCACGTTCTATTGAGCTTGGAACCGGCGCTTTTCCTTATGAATTGTTATAAGCCATGCGCAGAGGAAGACAGACTGCGCATGGCTTGTATTATTTGAAACAGACAACGCAAGCATTCAGGAAGCGCTGATGAAGCGGAGCGGCAAGAGGCGCTTCCACTGGCTACAGAAATCTTTTATATCAGCAAACCCGCCTACAGGCCCGCGCGCACGAGCTCGCGGCAGAGTTCGGTATAAAAGGCGTAGATCTTTTCGCGCTTTTTGTGCCGCACCATAAAGTCCACGATCTCGGTGTGGGATGCGGAGTCGTCAAGACAGTCGCCCCGGTAGTGGCCGAAGATTGCGGAATCGCGCGGTACCAGTCCGTCGGTGATGCGGTCTTTTTCGATGAGGCGGGAAAAGATGTGGGGGATGGTCATCACAAAATCGCGCTTCCCGCGGCCTTTTTGAATGGAGGACGAAAAGCTCTGGCACAAAATGCCCTCCGGCAGATCCATTGCTTCTTCGGCGAGGCTCTCGCAGCGGCGCAGCTGCTCGCAGGCGGTGAAGCTGTCAGGATGGCGGTCGCCGAGGATGCGATAGAACAGGTCGATCCAAAACGCCGCGCACTTTACCGCAAGCTTTGGAAAGCGCAGGACGAACGAGGCGATGGGGGAACCCCGGTGCGGCGTGCAAAGCGTGGTAAGGGAAGCGACGCGATCAGCCATATCCAGATGGCAGATCATGTGCTTTGCGTCCAGCCCGCCCTTGGAGTGGGCGATCAGGTTTACCTTTTCAGCTCCCGTTTTTTGCAGAATCGCAAGAAGCTCTTCCTTCAGCTGCGCGGCGTTGTTTTCCACCGTGCCAAAGGCGTCGACCTGGCTTTTGAAAACGGCGTAGCCCTGCTCAAGCAGGATGCGGTCGATCCTGCCCCAGGACTTCATAAAGAAGCTGTCGCGCATGCCAAGCCCGTGCACGAGCACGATGGGGAAACGTGTTTTCATAAGCTATAAGTTAAAGATGGCGCAGCGGCATCACGCGCCGCTGCGCCAAAGCATTTGTCAGGACAGGAAGCCCTCGATGATCTTTTCCTCGGCCTCCTGCTCGGTAAGCCCCAGGGTGCGAAGCTTCAGGATCTGCTCGCCTGCGATCTTGCCAATAGCGGCCTCGTGGATCAGCTGCGCGTCCTCGTTTCTTGCAAACAGGCGGGGGCTTGCATCCACCTGCGCCTTGCCGCTTATAATGGCGTCGCACTCGGTGTGGCCGGTGCAGGCCGCTTCGCCGATGATGGTGGAGGCGTACTCCTGGCGGGAATCGTCCCTTGCGACGGACCTCGACACGACGTCCGCCGCGCTGCCCGCGCCCTGCATGGTCACGGTAAAGAGGGTGGTCGCGGTCTGCTCCTTTTCGGTAAGCAGGCGCTCTCGGATGACAAGGCGCGCGCCCTCGCCCAGGGTGGCTTTGGTTTCGCGCTTTGTGCGATCCACGCCGCCGATCTGGGAGGTGTCCATTTCAAGCACGGCGTCCTTTTCCAAAAACGCCTCGGTCACGGGGTCGATGGTCCTGATCCCAAGCCCCTTGCCGGTGCCTACGTGCTTTTCCACGTATTTTACGCGCGCGCCGGGCGCTAAAAAGAAGCGGTGGATGCCGTTGTGCCGCGCGGGCTCGCCGGTGGTGGTGTGGATGCCGCAGCCGGCTACGATCGTCACGTCTGCCCCTTCGCCGATATAAAAATCGTTGTAGACCAGATCGTCCACGCCGCCGTGGGTGACGCAGGCGGGGATGGAGACGCTTTCGCCCTTCGTGCCGGGGCGGATGCGGATCTCAAGACCCGGGGCGTCCTGCTTGTTCAAAATGGCGATGTTGTCCGAGGACTGCCGTCCGGCGCAGGTGCCGTCCACGCGCAGGTTGTACGCGCCCTTGAATTTTCCGTCCCAGTCGGATACCTGCTCAAGCAGGCTCTTTGTTACCTCATCCATCGATCATGGCCTCCTTCCTTACGCATACGGTGCCCGCGTCGCCGTTGGTGATGAGCTGATGCAGCATATCGTCGCCGCTGCCGCGCGCGGTCACCTTGCCGCCGGCCAAAACGATGATCTCGTCCGCGATGCGAAGCAGCCTTTCCTGATGGCTCACGATCACCAGCGTTCCCTCGGGACTTTGACGAAGGCTGTCGAAGGTTTTGATGAGCCCCGCAAAGGACCAGATGTCGATGCCGGCCTCCGGCTCGTCAAAAACGGAGAGCTTTGCCTTGCGCGCAAGCACGGTAGCGATCTCGATGCGCTTCATTTCGCCGCCGGAGAGGGTGCTGTTGACCTCGCGGTCGAGGTAATCCCTGGCGCACAGGCCTACGGCGGACATATAGTCGCAAAGGTTGTTTTCCGCAAGCTTGCCGCCCGCGATGCCGATCAGCTGCCTGACGGTCAGACCCTTAAAGCGCACGGGCTGCTGGAATGCAAAGGCGATGCCGAGCTTTGCGCGCTGGGTGACGTCAAGCTGCGTGATGTCCTGCCCGTCCATCAGCACGCTGCCGCTGTCGGGGGTGATGATGCCAGCCATGATCTTGGCCAGGGTGGTTTTGCCGCCACCGTTTGGGCCGGTGATGGCGATCAGCTTTTTATCCGGCACGGTGAGATTGACGTCGTCCAAAATGCGATTGCCGTCCTCCGTGGTCCAGGAGATGTGTTTTAGCTCAAGCATTGCTTACTCCTTATAGAAATGCGCCTCGAGCATGGCGCAGAGTGTGTGATAGAGGGGAAGGTGACATTCCTGCACGTCGGCAGGCGTGTGGCCGGGGGCGATGATGGCTTTATCGCAGACCTTGGCAAGCTCGCCGCCGCTACCGCCGGTCAGCGCAAGGGTCTTAAGACCAAGCTCCTTTGCGGCAAGGGCCGCGTTCAAAACGTTTTTTGCGTTTCCGGAGGTGGAGATGCAAATCACGCAATCGCCCTTTTGCCCAAGCGCCAGCGTTTGCTGCGCGTAGGTCAAAAGCGGGTCCACGTCGTTTGCAAAGGCCGTGGACAGGGCGCTGTGCCCGGTCAGGGCGATGGCCGGAAGCCCGCCCTGGAGTTTGGACAAAATGCCGCTTTGGGCGACGGGGCGCTTTAAATAAAAGCCCTTCATCAATTCGCCCGCGATGTGCTCGCAGTCCGCGCAGGAGCCGCCGTTTCCGCACAATAGCAGCTTGTGGCCGCGCTCATAGGTATCCCGGAGCATAAGGTAGGCGTCCATCACGCTTTCGCGAAGCAGAATTAGCGCGGGATAGCGCTCAAACAGCCTTTCAAAGTGATACAGCACGCGCCCGTCGTTTTCGCTCTGGCTGGCCATGGGGTCGATGCCCATGGGGTACAGGGCGCTCATGATGGCAGCCGCGTCGCCCAGTTGCTCGCTAAGCTCTGCCGGCAGCACGCGAAGGTCTTGGACGCTGAAGGGGATAGCCTCTTCCTTTAGCGTTTCCCACATGGCGTCCTTGAATAGATCGCCGCTTCGGGCAAAGATGCTGCCGATGACGATGGCCTGAGGGTTGAAGGCGTCGGTCAAAAGCGCAAGGCCCTTGCCAAGCATTTTGCCGATCTCCTGCCACAGGGTAAGGGCGTCGGGATCACCCTTTTTCGCATATTCAGCCAAAAGGCGGGCGCTTAGGTCCTTTTCCTGCACGCCGTCCCGGGTCCAGGCAGGCGGCGTGCCCTTTTTGCAAAGGGTGCGCGTGCGCTCCAGGATCTGCAGGCGGATGCCGCCGCCGGAGGTGAAGCCCTCAAAGGAGCCGGCCTTTCCAAAGCCCACGGGACCGCTTTCGCTCAGGCGCAAATGGCCGATCTCACCGGCCATGTCGCTGGCGCCGGTCAAAAGCTGTCCTCCCGCGATGACGCCGCCGCCCATGCCCGTGCCCATGGTGAGAAAGATCATATCTGTAAGGCCGCGCCCGGCGCCGAGCTTCCACTCCGCAAGGGCGCAGGCGTTTGCGTCGTTCATGAGGAAGGCGGGAACGCCGTAGCGCTCCTTCAGCATCTGTACCAGCGGAACGTTTACCCAGCCGGGCAGATTTGGCGGGCACAGCACCACGCCGCTTTTGCTGTCCAGCGGGCCGCCGCAGCTGACGCCGATGGCCTCGATACCAGAAGAAGTCTCCGGAAGCGTAAGCAGCGCATCCACTGCTTCGTAAAGGGCCTTCAGCATGTGACCGGGCCCCAGCGCGGCGTCGGAATCGAAGCGGAGCTTTTTGATAAAGTCAAGCCCGCCGTCCACCCGGCAAAGGGTCACGGCGCACTTTGTGCCGCCAATGTCAAGACCAACAAAGGGCTTCATGCTGCCTCCGATTTTTTTCTTATAGTATACAGCATCATTGTTATAAATGAAACATCCGGATCGAAAATACGTTTCCTACGCACAGGAGAAGCGCGTTAATTGTTGCAAATTGGTTGTGAATTTGCGTTGACGGCAAATAACAGTTGAAAAAACGTTTTGTTTAGACTATAATGAACATAATACCTTTTGAGGAGACAAAGCGATGGATAAAAAGGACGACCTGCTTCAGCAGTCCATGGATAAGCTAAGAGAGATCACCTCGCGCAACATGCGCAGGGTCTACGATGACATCTGGGGGGCGCTGCATCCCGGGGAGACGAGCGAACAGCCTAAGCCGGACGCCGCCCCAAAGCCCGCTGCAAAGCCCGCAGCAAAAACAGGCGGACTTACAGACGAAGCGCTGGAGCAGCAACTGGAGACGCTTCGGATCCTTGCCAGCAACGAGGCCAAGGCGCTTAGCGATTCCCTCTGGGACGAGGTCCCGTCCGCAGAGCCGGCAGCCAAGGAAGCGCCCAAAAAGGGAAGCGCCGCGCCCAAAACGCAGAAACAAGCGGAGCAGCCCGCCCAAGCCCCCGAAAAGCAGGAAGAGCCGCCCGAGAGCCTCGAGGACATTTTGAAGGAACTGCATTCCTATATCGGCCTTGACGCCATAAAGACCGAGGTCGAAAACCTTGTGAACCTGGTGCGCGTGCACAAAATGCGCAAGGATCACGGCCTTCCCACGGTGGATATGTCGCTACACATGGTGTTTTCCGGCAATCCCGGCACGGGCAAAACCATGATCGCAAGGGTGATGGCGCGCATCTACAAATGCCTTGGCATTTTAAGCAAGGGCCAGCTGATCGAGGTGGATCGCTCTGGCCTCGTGGCGGGGTACGTCGGCCAGACCGCGGGCAAAACCACGGAGGTGATCGAAAAGGCGCTGGGGGGCGTGTTGTTTATCGACGAGGCCTACGCGCTTACCTATCACAAAGAGGCAAACGACTTTGGGCAGGAGGCCGTGGATACGCTGCTCAAGGCCATGGAGGATCACAGGGACGACTTGATCGTGATCGTGGCGGGCTACGACGGGCTGATGGACGAATTCATCAAGTCGAACCCGGGCCTGGAATCCCGCTTCAACCGCTACCTGCACTTTGACGACTACACCCTGCAGGAGATGATGGCCATCTTCGATCTGCGCTGCAAGCAGGGCGGCTATGTGCTGGACGAGGACGCGCGGGACGAGGTGGAGCAGTTTATCGTAAAGCAAAACGTCGATCCCATAACCTTCGGCAACGCCAGAGGCGTTCGCAACCTCTTTGAGCAGGTGCTGATCGCGCAGGCAAACCGCATCGTGACGGAAACGGACATCAGCAAGGAAAAGCTGATGCAGCTTACCGCAGACGACGTGACAAAGGCTTCCGAGGCCGCTGTGGTAAAGCAGGCGCGCGAAACGCCCCAGTCCGACGTGGAAGCGCTTCGGGAAATGCTCAGCGAACTCAAAAATTCCGCGCAGCCCGAAATCGAGCAGCCGGATAAGGCTGATGGCGAAGAAGACGCGGACGAAACAGATCCCGCCGCCGGACAGGAAGGAGAATAAAGCTTCTTCATGAAGGCTGGCAAATCGACCGCGCTGGAATGTACGCTGGCGTTGCTTACAGCGACAGCGCTCAGCTTCGTGCGCGTAAGGCTTTGGCCAAACGGGGGAGAAGTGACCCTTTTCTCCCTTTTGCCGCTCATCGTCATCAGCAGAAGGCAGGGCACCCACGCGGGACTTCTGTGCTCGCTGTGCTACGGGCTGATAAGGCTCTTTGCTGAAAGAAGCGCGCTTGCGCCCCTTGGCTTTTGGCCCGCGCTTGGCGCAGCCGCGCTTGGCTATATCTTTTCCTGTACGGCGATCGGCTTTTCCTCTGTGCGCACAGCAAGACGCCACGCAAGCGCCCGCGATTTTGCCCTGTCCATGGGTATTGCGTTTGGGACGCGCTGCCTCCTTGCCTATCCTGCGCTGCTCATAAAGGCCGTGGATACGATAGGCGTGTTTTCGGCAAAGGCCTTTGGCTGGGCGCTTGGGCAGGAAGCGACGGGCATGCTGCCGGAGGCCGTATTGACCATCATAGCGGCGCTGCTTTTGAACGAATGGACGCGCCTTATGGACAGGCAGGGCCTGCTCATCGACGCATCCGCCATCTGATTAAATCGCAGAGGTGATAACATGTACGAAGATCTTCGCCAGGCGGTGTACGCCGCGAACATGGAGCTGTATCGCAGAAATCTGGTGCTCTACACCTGGGGAAACGTGTCGCAGGTGGACAGGGACAAGGGCGTCTTTGGCATAAAGCCAAGCGGCGTCGCTTACGAGGCGCTGAAGCCCGAGGACATCGTGATCGTTTCCCTTGAAAACGGCAAGAGGGTAGATGGGACCCTGAACCCCTCAAGCGACACGCCGACGCACTTTGGCCTATACAGAGCCTTTCGGGAGATCGGCGGGGTCACGCACACGCACTCCACCTGCGCCACGTCCTTTGCGCAGGCGGGACGGGAGATCCCCTGCCTTGGCACGACGCACGCGGACTACATCGCCGGCAGCGTTCCCGTCACGCGCTTTCTGACGGAGGCGGAGGTCGCGCAGGATTACGAGGGCGAGACCGCGACCGTGATCGTGGAGGCCTTCCAAAGCAGAAACCCCGTGCACACCCCGGCGGTGCTGGTGCGCGGGCACGGTCCCTTTACCTGGGGAAAGGACGCGGCTGCAAGCGTCTATAACGCTGTGGTGCTGGAGGAGGTTGCGCGCATGGCGATGTATACCTTCTCGCTGAACCCCGATACCGCCGCGCTGCCCTTCCACGTGCAGAACAAGCACTTTAGCCGAAAGCACGGCCCAAATGCCTATTACGGCCAAAAATAAAACGCCAAAGCGTTATGAGATCTTCCGCGATGCAGGACTATTGCGCGCGGGAGATTTTTTTGCTATAATGTATATGGGAGAATATGAGGCGCGTTTTGCGCGCCGGACGAAATAAACACGCTATCAGGAGAACGCAAAACAAATGGAAAGACTGTTCAGTTTTATTCGCTCAAAGCTTGGCGGCTCAAACGAAGCCGAGGTCAAAAAGCTGATGAAAACGGCGGAGCTGGTTTTACAGCAGGAAAGCGCCATGCGCGCGCTGGACGACGCCGCGCTTCGGGGCAAGACCGCGGAGTTTCGCCAAAAGCTTTCGGCGGGGGCGACGCTTGACGATATCATGGTGGAGGCGCTGGCCGCCGTGCGCGAGGGCGCGCGAAGGGCGATCGGGCAAAATGCGTTTCCCGTGCAGCTGGTGGGCGCGATCGTACTGCATCAGGGCCGCATCGCGGAGATGAAGACCGGCGAAGGCAAAACGCTGACTGCCGCCCTTGCCGCCTATCTTAACGCCCTGCCCGGCGAGGGCGTGCACGTGGTCACGGTAAACGATTACCTGGCCCGCTATCACAGCGAGTGGATGGGAAAGATCTACCGCTTTATGGGCATGAAGGTAGGCCTGATCGTGCACGACCTAAGCGCTGAAAAGCGGCGGGAAGCGTACGAAGCGGACATCACCTACGCGACCAACAACGAGCTGGGTTTTGATTATCTAAGAGACAACATGGTCGTGCGAAAGCAGGACATGGTGCAGCGAGCCCTGAACTTTGCCATCGTTGACGAAGTGGACTCCATTTTGATCGACGAGGCCAGAACGCCCCTGATCATTTCCGGCCAGGGTGAAAAGTCCACAGAGCTTTACAACATGGCGGATCGCTTCGTGAGCGGTCTTAAAGAGGGCGAGGACAAGGACTACACCAAAAATGAAAAGGACAAGACCATCGCCCTTACCGAAGAGGGCGTGCGCAAAGCGGAAAGAGCCTTTAACGTAGAAAACCTTTCAGACATCCAGAACAACGAGTTGTATCACCATATCCTTGCGGCGCTGCGCGCAAACGCCTTGATGAAGCGGGACGTGGATTACGTCGTCAAGGACAATCAGGTCGTCATCGTGGACGAATTTACCGGTCGCCTTATGACCGGTCGGCGCTATTCCGACGGCCTGCATCAGGCGATCGAAGCCAAGGAGCACGTGAAGGTAGAGCGGGAGAGCAAGACCCTTGCCACCATCACCTTCCAAAACTACTTCCGCATGTACAAAAAGATCTCCGGCATGACGGGTACCGCCAAGACCGAGGAGGAGGAATTCCAGGGCATCTACAAGCTGGACGTCGTCACCATTCCCACCAACCGCCCGATGATCCGCAAGGACTATAACGACCTGCTCTTTACCCAGGAAAAAGCTAAGTTCGAGGCTGTGGCGGACAAGGTAAAGGAGCTGAACGAAAGCGGCCAGCCCGTGCTGGTGGGTACGGTGTCGGTCGAAAAGAGCGAATACGTGAGCCAGCTGCTGGACCGAAGGGGCGTAAAGCACGTGGTTCTGAACGCCAAGCACCATGAGCGAGAGGCCGAGATCGTAGCGCAGGCCGGTAAGCGCGGCGCGGTCACCATTTCCACCAACATGGCCGGACGCGGAACGGACATCTTGCTTGGCGGCAACCCGGAATTCATGTCCAAGCACGAATTGCGCCTGATGGGCTATACGGACGAGGTGATCGAGGAGGCCGTGGGCCACGCCGAGGACGTGAGCCAGGAGGTGCTGGACGTGCGCGCCCAGTACAAGGAGCTGTACCAGAAGCACCGCGTGGAGACCGACCGGGAGCACGAGGAGGTCGTGAAGCTCGGAGGCCTGTTCATCATCGGCACCGAGCGGCACGAGAGCCGAAGGATCGACAATCAGCTGCGCGGCCGCGCTGGCCGTCAGGGCGACCCCGGCTCCAGCCGCTTCTATATTTCGCTGGAGGACGATCTGCTTCGCCTGTTCGGCTCCGACCGCATCCGCCCCATGATGGAGCGCCTTGGCAAAGGGGAGAGCATCACCCTGGAGCACGGCATCCTGTCCCGCGCGATAGAGGATACGCAAAAGCGGGTGGAAAGCCGAAACTTCGACGTTCGCAAAAACGTGCTGCAGTACGACGATGTGATGAACACCCAGCGCGAGATCATCTACGGCCAGCGCCGCGAGGTGCTGGAGGGCGGCGACATGAAGCAGCGCATCGTGGACATGCGGGACACCATCATCGACGAGGCGATCGAGCGCCACGTGTCCTACGACGTGCCGCCGGAGGATTGGGACATCAAGGGCCTTGGTGAATACCTGGAGCGCATCTGCCTTGAAAAGGGCGACGTGCAGGACGCCTTCGATCACCTGTCGCCCCACTCCAAGGAGGCCTTCAGCCAGGCGCTCAAGCAAAAGAGCGCCGAGATGTACGAGCGGCGCGAAAAGGCCATCGCCGAGGCGGGCTTCGACATCCGCGAAATCGAGCGCACGGTGCTTTTGACAAACGTCGACCGCCGCTGGATGGATCATATCGACGCTATGGATATGCTGCGCGAGGGCATCGGGCTTCGGGCCTACGGCCAGCGCCAGCCCATCGTTGAATACCAGCACGAGGGCTACGACATGTTTGAGGAGATGGTTCGCCTGATCCAGGAGGACACCCTGCAGCGCATGTACAAGGCCATCATAAACCGCCCGCCGGAGCGCAAAGAGGCGGCAAAGCACATCACCGTGAATACCGCAGAGCCCCAGGTCAAAACGCCGATCCGCGTGATCAAGAAGGTGGGGCGAAACGATCCCTGCCCCTGCGGAAGCGGAAAGAAATATAAAGAGTGCCACGGAAAAAACGCATAGTAAGCAGTAAATAGAAAAAGGGGCTGTTGCAAAAGTGCAGCAGCCCTTTAATGATCATATGGCGCGCATATTCGTTATTCCCCGTAGATGCGCTCCCACTCCGGGGTATTGGTGCCGTCCGGGTTTTTCAGGATCAGCGGGGGAAGCCAGTGCAATTGGCTGCCGCCCTGCTTTACTGCGTCCACGAGCACGAGCTTTGGCGCGTGCTGAAGGGTCGCGTGCACGGTGCGGATGCGCTTTGGCGCAAGGCGGGCGTTTTGCATGGCAAAAAGCAGATCGCAAAGCCGCTGCGCCGGAAACACGACGCTGAAGCGCCCGCCGCTTTTTAAAAGAGCAAACGCGATCCTTGCTATTTCGTCGATGCCGATCGAGGCGTCCATGCGGGAAAGCAGCTTGTTTTCGCTTTCGGGCAGAAGGCTGCTGCCTTGCTCAAAGTACGGGGGATTGCAGATCACCTGATCCATCCGGCCGTAGCCAAGCTTTTGCGCGGCAAGGCGCATGTCCATTTCGTGGACGAAGATGCGATCGTCAAGGGCGTTCAAATCTACGTTCCTTTGCGCAAGCTCGGCAAAATACGGCTGCAGCTCTACGGCCTCAATGCGCGCGTCCGGATGCCGGGCGGCCACAAGCAGCGCGATCACGCCCGTGCCGGTGCCAAGATCCATAACGCGGGCGCGGGACTTTATGAGCGCAAAGTCGCTCAGCAAAACGGCGTCTGTCCCAAAGCGGAACAGGCGCTCGTTTTGTATGATGCGAAGGCTCCCGCGCTGCAGATCGTCGATGCGCTCGCCGGGGCGCAATTCAGTACAGTCCTGCATACAGCACGGTGCCGGCAAATGCGGCGGCGCTCGTTATGTCGCTAAGCGCGCGCATGATCACGCGCCCGGATTCCGGGGAAGCGTAGATCACGTTGATGCTGTCCGGGGAGATGCCGGTGTACAGCTGGTCGTTTATCCTGAAAAACAGCTGTGAACCGGAGCGGATGCTCTCCGGCCGCTGGGAAAAGCTCTCCTTTGCGGAAGCCGCCTCCAGCTGCAGGGCGGCAGTCGGCGCAAGCTCGATCCCCGCCGCGCCGTAGCAGTAGTAGGTGAAGCCGCCGATGCCGAAGGAGTTGGGGCCGATCATGCCGGCCTCGTAGGGCAGGGAGTAGGCGCTAAGAGCAGTCTCAAGCAGCGTTTGCCTGCGGCGTTCGGGTTCAGTCAGGGCATAATGCTGCTCCAAAAGCTCCAGCGCACGCCCGTAGCGCAGCGCGCCTTCGCCGTTTATGCGTGCGCGGGTAAGCTCGTCTGCTTCGCCTGTTTGGCTCAGCTTGTCCGCGGTCTGGTACATTTGCACCAGCTCCTTTACGCGGCTGTCGTAATTGCGGACGGGCTCGGTGGGGTAGCCAAGGTCGCTTAAGCGAAGGGTCAGAAGGTATACCGCATAGCCGCTGTCGCCCTCCTTCAGGGGGCAGCTCAGGGAGCGGTTGTAAAAGCTCAGCCTGTCCACGCACATGCCGCTTGCTAGGCGCGAGCGGGTGACGCTGTCGGCAAGACCTGTGATCTCAAGGCCGTTTGCCTCCTGAAAAAGCTCAAGCGCGCGCACGGTATCGTAGCCGTAATCGTTTCCAGGCTCGCTTTTCAGGTAACCAAGCTCATAGAGCGAAACGTTCAATTCCTTAACAAGATACCCTTCGTCGCCCGGCGAAAGCGATGCGCCGCGTTCGCTGTCGAGGCATTCTGCCTTTGTGAGGGTTAGGCCGTTTTCCGCCATCACCCCGTACCTCACGCTCCATACGCCGGTGGGAGCAAGGCCGTTTCGCTGTTCAAAATCGATCACGGCGGCCTGTGTGCCGGGCCCGAAGCTCCCGCTGCACTCGCCCTCGAAATAGCCAAGCCGCTTAAGCAGCTTTTGCATGCGCCGCACGGAAGCGCCCTCGTCGCCAAGGGAAAGCTCGTTTTTTACAGCAAGGCTCCTTGCGTCCAGCGCCTGCGGGGAGACGACGCGGGCGGCGACGGGCGCGGTGCAGATCCCGTCTGGCGCAAAGCCGTTTGCCAGCTGGAACAGCGCAAGCGCGCAGGCCGTGCCAAGGTCGTAGCTGCCGCTTTGCTCTCCGTCGTAGTAGCCAAGGCTGCTTAGATACTCCTGAAGGCGCTTTACGTTTTTGCCCTTGTCGCCAAGACGCAAAACAACGTCCACGCTCTGCGCGTCCTGCAGGGACGTCAGATACTGCGCTTTGCTTACGGCCTCCGCTGAAAAGAGCCTTTCAAGGGTAGTGGGGTCTTCCGCAGCGGTCAGGGGCAGACTATTGGCGCGCTGAAAATTGATCAGCGCGTCAGTAAATGCCTCCGGGCCCGCGCCCGTGGGCAGAAAGCCCAATTCCTCAAGGCGCTTTGCGGCGCCGTCGCTGCTTTCGCTAAGGGCGGGCAACAGCAGCATCAGCGCCGCAAGCGTTAGGGCAAAAAAACGTTTAGCCAATGTCGGCATACAGCTCCCTGTCGTATTCGCCGGCGGCGTAGAGCGCCTTAAAGCTCTCTACCACAGCCTGCTTGTCCTCCTTGTAGGTGACGCCAAACCATTTGTCGTCCGTGGGCAGCACGCTTACGCGCACGCCGCGCTTGATCAGCCCGTCCACGATCGTGGGCAGAAGGTATTCATCCTTTACGGGGTTTTGCATTTCGGCAAGGAATTTGGGAAAGCCCTCTTTCAATTCGTCCATGAAGCTTGCGGGCAGGCACCAAAAATTCATGCTGACCAGCGCCTCAAGGCTAAGCTCCCGTCCGCCCGCAGCCGCGCCGCTTGGGGTCTTTACGATGTCGTGGGTCTCGTCGATGCCGGTAAGCGCGCCCTGCTCGTTTACGTGGCAGATGCCGCGCGTGACGCCGCCGTTATCGGAAAGGGTGTTTTTAAGGACATAGCCCACGAGACCGTACTCGCCGCTTTCCAAAAAGCGGGCGGCCTTTTCAAAGCCGTGCTTGCCGTAATAATCGTCAGCGTTGATCACGGCAAAGGGCTCGCTCAGCACCTCGCGGCAGGCCAATACCGCGTGGCCGGTGCCCCAGGGCTTTTTGCGCCCCTCGGGCAGCGGGATCGGGATGTCGTTCAATTCCTGAAAGGCGTATTTTACCTCCACGCCCAGAGACGCGCACTTTTTCTCGATGCGGTCGCCGATCATTTCGCGGAAGTCCTTTTCGATGTCGTGGCGGATGATGAACACCAGCTTGTTGAAGCCGGCCTTGATGGCGTCGTGAATGGAATAGTCGATGATGATCTCGTTGCCGGGGCCCACGGGCTCCAATTGCTTTATGCCGCCGCCAAAGCGCGAGCCGATGCCCGCAGCCAGGATCACAAGAGTCTTTTTCATAAATGGTCACCTCGTTGATAGTATCTGTAGGATCCAGTAAAGTGTAGCACCGCTTCCGAAAACTGTCAACGCCCGGGGCGTGGAAAAAATATTAACGAATGGAAAAAGGGCGCGGCTTTTGCCCTCGTCTGCCTCCGTGTTCCCGCTTAAAGCGCGGGGGAGCAGCCGCATACGCATAGAGATTGCCTTATGTTTACAGGTTTGCGCTTTTACGCGCCAGACAAAAGTGGTATTGTTCTTTTGATTGTGTCGGAGGAGAATTATGGAAGAATACAGCGTCAGCCTGCGCGACGTGCATTTTAAATACGAAAACGCCCGGACGGAAGCCGTCGCGGGCGTGAGCCTCGACGTGCGCAAAGGCGAAATGCTTGCCATCCTCGGGCGCAACGGCAGCGGAAAATCCACCCTGGGCAAGCTGATGAACGGGCTGTTTGAGCCCGCAGGCGGCAGCGTATGGGTGCTTGGAAAGCTGCTTGATACCGAGGAGGCGCGCTACTGGGCGCGCAGGGAATGCGGCATGGTGTTTCAGGATCCGGACAACCAGATGGTCGCGACCATCGTGGAGGAGGATGTCGCCTTTGGCTGCGAAAACCTTGGTATCCCCTCCGAGGAGATCCAGCGCCGCGTGGAGAGCGCGCTTAAGACCGTGGGCATGAGCGACTTTGCCCAGACCGCCCCGCATATGCTGAGCGGCGGCCAAAAGCAGCGCGTCGCGATCGCGGGCGTGCTTGCGATGCGCCCGGACATCATCGTTTTTGACGAATCCACCAGCATGCTCGATCCCTCCGGACGCGAGGACATCTTTAAGCTTGCACTGGAGCTGAACAAGGGCGGCGCCACCGTCGTGTGGATCACGCACTTTATGGAGGAAGCCGCGCGCTGCCAAAGGCTCGCGGTGATGAGCGAAGGGCAGATCGCCCTGTCCGGCACGCCGCGCGAGGTCTTTGCAAAAACCGACGAGGTGCGAAGCCTTGGCCTTGACGTACCAGATATGACCCTGCTTGCCCATATGCTGAAGGCGGGCGGGCTCGACATCCCCGAAGACATCCTTACGACCGAAGAAATGGAGGCAGAGCTGTGCCGCTTAGCGTCAAAAACCTGACATACGTCTATAACCCCGGCACGCCCTTTGAATCCAAGGCGCTGAACGACATCACGCTTACGATAGAGGACGGCGAGTTCGTGGGCATCATCGGCCACACGGGCTCCGGCAAAAGCACCTTTATCCAGCATCTGAACGCGCTGATCAAGCCGACCAGCGGCAGCGTGTACGTGGACGGCGAAGACATAAACGAATCCAAAAACAAAGCGGCGCTTCGGCGGCGGGTGGGGCTGGTGTTTCAGTATCCCGAATATCAGCTGTTTGAAGAGACTGTATTTAAGGACGTGTGCTTTGGCCCGTCAAACCTGGGCCTTAGCGCAGACGAGGTAAAAACCAGCGCCGAGCGGGCGCTTGAGACTGTGGGCTTAAAAAGCGACGTCTGGGAGCAAAGCCCCTTTGAGCTAAGCGGCGGCCAAAAGCGCCGCGTGGCCATCGCGGGCGTGCTGGCCATGCACCCGGAGGTGCTGATCCTGGACGAGCCCGCGGCAGGCCTTGACCCCGTGGGCAGAAGCGAGATCCTTGGGATCGTAAAGCGCATCCACGACGGGGGCACCACGGTGATCATGGTTTCGCATTCCATGGACGATGTGGCGCGTCTTTGCAGCCGCGTGATCGTGCTGGAAAAGGGAAGCGCAGTGCTGGACGGCCCCATCCGCGAGGTCTTCCGCCACGCAGACGCGCTTCAAAAGATGGGACTGCGCCTTCCGCAGGCTGCGGCGCTGACCCGCGCGCTGAACGAAAAGGGCTTTGATCTGCCTGACGAGATTTTTACGGTAGAGGCGCTTTCCAAGGCGCTTTTGCAAAAGCTTTTGACGAGGTAAGAGCTTGCTCAACAATATAACTCTTGGACAATACTTTCCGGGCTCGTCGCCGCTGCACCGCCTGGATCCCCGCACAAAGATACTGCTGACGGTTGCGTATCTCGTGTGCGTGTTTCTGGTAAAAAGCTTTTGGGGCTTTGCGGCGATCGCGCTTTTCATCGGCATGTGCTCGTACCTAAGCGGCATCCACATAAAATTCCTGGTCAGGGGCGTAAAGCCGATATTGCTGATCGTGGTGTTTACCTTTATCCTCAACCTGTTTTTCAACAGCAGCGGACAGGTGCTGGTAAAGTGGTGGATCTTTACCGTGACCAAAGAGGGCCTGCGAAACGCGGTATTCATGGCGGTAAGGCTGATCCTGCTTGTGACGGGCACGCAGATTTTGACGCTCACCACGTCGCCCATCGCCCTTACGGACGGGCTCGAAAGGCTGTTTTCGCCGCTTTCGAAAGTGGGCTTTCCCGCGCACGAGCTTGCGATGATGATGTCCATCGCGCTTCGCTTTATCCCAACGCTGATCGAGGAGACCAACAAAATCACCCGCGCCCAGAAGGCCCGCGGCGCGGACTTTGAAAGCGGCAGCCTGCTTCGCAGGGCCAAGGCGCTTTTGCCGCTGCTGGTGCCGCTGTTCATCAGCGCCTTCCGCCGGGCGGACGAACTGGCCATGGCCATGGAGGCGCGCTGCTACCGGGGCGGCAAGGGCAGAACCAAAATGAAGCCGCTGTGCTACCGCAGGGCGGATCTGTACGCGGCGGGTGTGTTTTCGCTTCTGCTTGCGACAGTCGTGCTGCTGAACCGCTTTTTATAAGATGCGCCGCTTCAAATTATTGCTGGAATACGACGGCTGCGCCTATGCCGGGTGGCAAAGGCAGTTGAACGCGATGAGCGTACAGCAGCGCGTCGAGGAAGCGCTAAGAAGGCTGACGGGCGAAGGCGAGCTTACGATCACGGGCGCAAGCCGCACGGATGCGGGCGTTCACGCCCTTGGACAGACGGCGCACTTTGACAGCGACACCGCTATCCCCGCAGAGAAGCTGAGCTTTGCGCTCAACACCCTGCTGCCGGACGACATCCGCGTTCGCCACTCCCAGGAAGTGAGCATAAGCTTTCACGCCCGATTTAGCGCCATCGGCAAGGAGTACCGCTACTGGTATTACGCCCATCCGCACGCAAGCGCGCTGTACAGAAACTTGAGCTGGCACGTGATCTACCCGCTGGATCTTGAAAAAATGCGGCGGGAAGCCATGACGATGCTTGGCACCCACGACTTTGCGCCCTTTGCCGCAAGCGGCTCCGTGGTAAAGGATACCCGCCGCACGGTGGACGCGATATCGCTAAGTGAGGCGGGGCCGTTTATCGAGCTTCGAGTGCACGGGAACGGCTTTCTGTACAACATGGTGCGCATCCTTGCGGGTACCCTGGCCCAGGTCGGCAGCGGAAAGCGCGCGCCCGGCGCGATCGAAAGAGCGCTTGAAACGGGCTCCCGGCTGGAGCTTGGCGCGACCGCGCCGCCCCAGGGGCTTACGCTTTTGCGCGTGGATTATCCGGAGGAGCTATGCTTACCACCAACGTGATGCGCATCCTGGAAAAGCAGGGCATCCGCTTTTCCTCCAAAGAGTACGAATACGATGAAAGCGACCTGAGCGGCCAGCACGCGGCTGAGGCGCTGGGGCTGCCGCCGGAAAAGGTCTTTAAGACACTGGTGGCCGCAGGCGACAAAACGCCGCACTGCGTGTTCGTGATTCCCGTGGCGGAGGAGCTGGATCTTAAAAAGTGCGCTGCAGTCAGCGGCAACAAGCGGGTGGAGCTGATCCATGTAAAGGAATTGCAGCCGCTTACGGGCTACTTAAGGGGCGGCTGCTCGCCTATCGGCATGAAAAAGCGCTTTCCGACCTACATCGACGAAACCGCGCTGATGTTCGATTTCATATCCGTCAGCGCGGGGCAAAGGGGAGTGCAGGTGCTGCTTGATCCAGAGGACCTCATCCGCATGACCGGCGCCACGGCGCGCGACCTCATCAAATACTGAAACCAAACCGCACGCGCGGTTACAATATGAAACGGAGTGATTGCAAGTGAAGGATCTGTACTACAATATCGAAGTCGCGGGACTGAAGCGCGATCTGCCCATCTGCCCCCTGAATGACAAGCTTTCCATCGCGGGCTTCGTGATCTTCGGCGACGTGGAGCTCACCGTCTCCTGCGCAAGAGAGCTGTTGAAAAAAGCGCCTGCGCACGACGTGATCATCACGGCGGAATCCAAGGGCATCCCGCTGGCGCACGAGATGGCGCGCCAGGAGGGCGTGAACCGCTATCTGCTGGCCAGAAAGGCGACCAAGCTCTACATGCGCAACGTCTTCGGCGTCGAGGTGGATTCCATCACCACCGACCATCGCCAGCACCTGTATCTGGACGGCGACGACGCGGAGTACATGAAGGGCAAAAACGTGCTGATCGTGGATGACGTGATCTCCACCGGCGAATCCCTGAAGGCCCTTGAAAAGCTGGTCACCATGGGCGGCGGAAACATCGTTGGCAAAATGTCCATCCTGGCCGAGGGCGAAGCCAAGGATCGCAGCGACATCATCTACCTGGAAAAGCTTCCCCTGTTCACCCCGGACGGAACGCCGATCAAATAAGCGCTGCGCGCAGGCCAAAACGCCTGTGCAAGCAGCCTTAACACAGCCGCCCCGCAGCTTCGATGCAAGCTGCGGGGTGTTTTTTGCTTCTTTACGCTGAAAATTTGACTTTTCTAAGAAACCATTGTATAATAGTTTCAGCTTAGCAAAAGGAGGCCCGCTGATGAACGGAGTATATACCATCGATATGCTGCGGCAGACGCTCAGCCCCATTTTTCAGCGCAACAACGTGCGCAAGGCGACGCTGTTTGGCTCCTACAGCAGGGGAGAAGCAAATGAACACAGCGATGTGGATTTGCTGGTAGACAGCGGCCTTAGGGGACTTCGCTTTTTCGGACTGCTGGATGAGGTTTGCGAAAGCCTGAAATGCGACGTGGATATGATCGACACCTTTGATCTGATCCCCGGCTCGCCTGTGGATGCAGAAATACAGAAAACGGGGATCGTGATCTATGAGCGACACTAAATACGAACAGCTCACGCAGCGAATCGTCCGGCATATCCGCCACACCATGGAGTATTGTGATTCTGTCACCTTGGACGATTTTATGGCCAACAGACAGCTGCAGGAGGCCTGTATCTTCAACGTCTTGCAGGTCGGCGAGCTGGCGGCAAGGATTATAGAGCTTGGGCTTGACAGGGAGCATCCTCAGATCATGTGGCGGCAAATGCGCGGTATGCGAAACAGAATCGTACACGACTACGATGGCATAAGACTTGGCATCGTGTGGGATACCATCCAAAACGATTTCCCGGATCTACTGAAAAAGCTCTGACCCTGTGTCAAAGCTTATTTAAGATAGCGCCGCCCCGCAGCTTCGATGCACGCTGCGGGGCAGTTTTGTGTCTTTGGCAGACTGGAACGGGGAACTGTTTTCCTTGGGAGGACGGCTTATTCGCCGACCGGCTCTAATACGCAGCAGCTCAGCGGATGCAGGTAATAGCCAAAGCCCGCGCTGCCGTCCGGCTGCGTGGTGCTCACGGCTTCGCTGCCCAGCGCGTAGCTTTCGTGATCGCCGTAGATCTCCCGGGCGCTGGTAAAGATCAGGCGGTATCGCATGCCTGGTTTTTCCACGGGAACCGTGATCTCGTGCGGCTCCAGATAGCGGTTAAAGGAGAACAGATAGATCAGCCCGCCCTTTTCAAAGGCCATCAGCAGCTGCTCCTGATCGATCCAAAGGCAGCGGCTTTCGTGCTTGCTGAGCACCTTGTACTTTCGCGCAAACAGTTGCATGTCGTGGTCGAAGGCCAGCAGCCTTTGATACTTCAAAAGCCCGTTGTCCGCAAGGCTCCACTGCCTGCGGGCGTATTTGTAGCTGTAGCCGTTGCCCTCGCGGGGAAAGTCGATCCACTCGGGATGGCCGAACTCGTTGCCCATAAAGTTCAGGTATCCGTCGCAGGCCAGTACCAGCGTGATAAAGCGAATGAGCTTGATCGTGGACATGGCGCGGTCGATCGTCGGGGTGTGGCAGGAGTCGTTCATGTTGGTGTACATTTCGGCGTCCGCCAGACGGAAGATCAGCGTTTTGTCGCCCACCAGCGCCTGGTCGTGGCTCTCGCAGTAGCCGATCACCTTTTCCTGCGGGCGGCGGGTGGTCAGCTGATACCACATATCGAACAGATCCCAGCGGTCTTCCTTTACGGTCTTGATCCAAAAATCGGGCACGCCCATTGCGAGGCGATAGTCGAAGCCGATGCCACCGTAGCGAAGGGGAAGGCACATGCCCGGCATCCCGCTCATGTCCTCGGCAATGGTGACGGCTTTGGCGTTTACCGTGTGGATCAGTTCGTTTGCAAGCTGCAGATAGACGATGGCGTCGATGTCGGTGTTGGGGCTAAAATATTTTTTGTAATTGTCAAAGCTTTCGCCAAGTCCGTGATCCAGATACAGCATGCTGGTAACGCCATCAAAGCGGAAGCCGTCGAAGTGGAATTCCTCCATCCAGTATTTTACATTGGACAGAAGGAAGTGGATCACCTCATGCTTGCCGTAATTGAATACACAGGTGCCCCAGGCGGAGTGCTGGCCGCGCTCGCCCGCGTGCATGAACTGCTCGCGCGTGCCGTCGAACATCGAGATGCCCTCAAGCGCGTTGCCGCTTGCGTGGGAGTGTACGATGTCCAAAAGCACGAACATGTCCATTTCGTGCGCGGTGTTGATCAGGCGCTTCAGCGCCTCCGGCTCGCCGTAGCGGGAGGAGGGTGCAAAGAAGTTGGTCACCTGATAGCCGAAGGAAGCGTAGTAGGGATGCTCCATGATGGCCATCAGCTGCACCGCGTTGTAGCCCGCCTTTTTGATGCGGGGCAGGATGTTGTCGGTAAATTCGTCGTAGCTGCCCACGCGCTCCGCTTCCTGCGCCATGCCGATGTGGGCTTCGTAGATCACAAGCGGCGCGATGGCGCGCTTTTTAAAGCCGCCGTCTGTCCACTTGAAGGGGACGTCCGGGGCCCAGATCTGGCCGGAGAAGGAATAATCGCGCTCGTCCTGCACAACGCGCGTTATGTACAGGGGGATGCGGTCAAAGCTCTGCCCGCCGCGAGTCACGCACACCTTTACGCGCTGGCCGTGCCTTAAGGCGTTCGCGCCGGAAAGCCTGATCTCCCATACGCCGGAGGGATCGATGCGCGTCATGGGGTTGGCGCTGCGGTTCCAGAAATTGAAATCGCCGATCAGGTGCATTTCATCCGCGCCAGGCGCCCATTCGCGGTATACCCAGCCTTCCTGCGTCCTGTGAAAGCCAAAATACAGATAGCCGTTTGCAAACGAAGACAGGTCGGCGTACTTGCCCAAAATCGCTTCCTCGGTTTTGGCAAGGCGCTCCATGCGCAGATCGATGTCGCCTTCGTAGGGCTTGAGCATGGGGTCGAGGCGAATCATTTTGAAAGGCGCGTGCTTCTTCATCCGCTGGATCCTCCGGCTAAAATTTTAAAGTATTATATCTCAGCGCCACGGTAAAAACAATCGCTTTTTGAATTTTGCGCAAGAGTTTTAAAGAAGATAACAAAAAATCCCCCGGCAGAAACCGGGGGACGGGTGATTTTGTTCTGCTATCTGCAAAGGCTAAGAGCCTTTTGCTGCACCATGCGGGCGCGAAGCTCGCCGATGGGGGCACCTTGCGGGTAATAGGCCTCGTACAGGCTTACGTGTGCAGCGATTGCGGCGATGCAGGAAGCGCGCTCTACGGTCAGGCAATGCCTGGCCTCAGGATCGGCCTGCTGAATCATTTGCTCATATTCGCCGTTCAATTCCGCCATCCAGTAGGCCTGCGCCTTGTCCCAGGCGATGGCCTTAAGCGTTTCGTCTTCACCAGCTGCGGTAAACAGGCGGGTGATGGCCTTAAGCAGGGGCGCGTGCCGGTTGCATACATTTACGCTCTTGGTAAAGTAAGCGGCGTTTGTCCTGTCCAGCGCGCAGCGGCATTCGTTTGCGCCTTGGCGCTCGATGGCCTTGACGCCCTCGTGCTGGACGTCCTTGCGGGTTTCGGGCGCGGTGCCTGCGGTGTAGCAAAGCTCGCACACCCTGTCGCACAGTGCGTCGCAAAGCAGTTCGTTTACGCTATCCGCGTCCAGACCCTGGGCAAGGAGGCGCTCCCGGTACGCGGCGAGGTAGGCGTTAAATACCGTCTGGTCGTTGGCAAGGGCCGTTTTCAGCGCCTCGTCAGCGGGCCCAAACAGGCGCAGATACTGCCTGTCCAGCGAGCTTTGCCAAAGCCCCACGGCGATCTCCAGCGCGTTGCTTTTAGCTTCGGGCGTCGCAGCCTGCTTAAGCAGCTTTTCTGCCGCTGCCTGCACGCCGGCGTGCTCTGCGCAGTAGACGTTCATATACTCGTCTGCGCCTTCGCCGCTTGCAAGCAGCTGATAATCGCACACCGTCTTATGCTTTTCGGGCGGGTAAACGGTGCCCTTGGTTGGCACCACGACTTCGTTTGAGTAGATCGTAAACTCGTTTTGGTACGTGTCGTCGTACAGGGTGACCCAGGCGATGTTGTAAATGCTTTCAAGGATCACGTCCGCATCCGTCACGGTATAAGAGATGTGGAACTTCGCAGGCGTCGCGTCCAGCGTGGGCATGGAGCCAAAGTAGAAGCCGGGGGTGTCAAGCAGGATGTCGTAGCCCCGGATGTTTGAGAAATTGCGGCCCGTGAAGTTGTACACCCATACGTCGTATTCCACGACTTCGTCCTTGGTGTAATAGCTCCAGTTGGCCGGATGGCTGGTTTCGTACTTTATCACCACGGGATAATCCGGTTCCTCGGGAGGCTGGGGGCCTTCCTTGCAAATGACTTCCACACTGTCCATGGCAGTGAAGAATTCGATGTGATCGTCCGCCTTCTGGGTAAAGAAGTCCATCACGACCACATTGGTCAACAGGCCGTAATCCACGTCATCCTGCGTCACCTGGTGGGTATAGCCAAAGGAGATGGAATCGTGCGGATTCACCGTGCCGGTGCCGAGATCGCCCTGCCAGATCAGCCCTGCGTTCCAGATCTGATCCCAGGTCTGGTCGATAAAGAGGGGAAGATCCGAGTTGTTCACGAGGGTGATCAGGTACGCTACGGTTTCGCCCTTTACGTAGTAGCCCTCGTTTGCAGAGGTGGAGACCACGGTCTTGTGCAGCTCAAATTCCACCGGTTCGTCCTCGGGCTCGGGGATGCCGGTCAAGACGATCACGACGTTGGAGGTGATGATCTCGCCTTCGTCGGCGGCCTGTCCCTGCAAATGGTACTGCGCGGCGGCCTGATTGGTGATGTGACCAAGGAGGGCTTCCTCCGCGGTCACGACGTGATCAAAGTAGAAGGTGGGGGAGCTTTCGCCCGCCTTTACGGTGCCGGGTGTGCCAAGATGGCTGCCCCAGTTCCAGCTGGGGTCGTACAGGTCGTCGTGGATGATCGCGTCGAACACGTCCGCGTCGCCGTCGTTTACGAGGTACACGCCGTAACGGACGGTTTCGCCCTCGACATAGTACAGGCCGTTTGCGGGCGTGCTGTCCTCATACTTGGCAAGGTACGTGTGCACCCGCTGGGGCGGTACGATCTGGAAGACGGGGACTGTAACGATGTTGGAAAAGCTGGAGTGCTGCTCCCGGGTCCTTCCGTCGTTCCATATGGCGGTGGCCTGATTGAGCACGTAGCCCACCTCGGCGTCCTCCTGGGTTACGGTGTAGACGTAAATATAGGAGTAGCTTTCGTGCATGTGCAGCGTTTCGATGTGCCCGATCACGCTGTCCTCGTTTGCGCCCTTCAGGGGATCTGTGATCTCCACATCCTGAACAATGGTGTGGTAATTGTTGGTGATGGTCACCTCGTACGTGATCTGCTCGCCCACCACGTAGGCTGCGCCGTTTTCGGGAACGGAGAGCACGCGTTTTTCGAGGGTGACTTCGTCCAGCGTTTTTTCCTTTCCGGTGGGCACGATGACGGTATTGGACCAGGTGGTGTCGGCATTGCCCTGTTCGTCCGCCCATGTGACGCTGGCCGTGTTCTCCTTGCTGCCCAGCAGTACGTCCAGATCAGTGATGACGTAGGAGTACTCCGCATCGCTGATTTGACCCGGATACAGATCTCCCCAGGAATAGGGATCCCCGAAGAAGTCGCCGATGGGAGAGAGCGTGTCCGCGAAGTTGCTGACATACACGTGTCCGTCGGTATTGTTTTGAATGACCACATAGTAGCGTACAGTCTCACCCTCTACGTAATACATGCCGTTTGCAGGAGTGGATTTCACGTACTTGCTCAGGCGCACGCCGGGTTGGGGCTCGCCGCAATCGCACTCCACCACGTTGCTCTTTTCTTCGTTCTTGGGCTTTGCGAGGACTGCGCTGCCCGCAAGGTCGGTGGAGTTCCAAAAGGCCGTGGCGCTGTTGGGATAGGGGCTGTTCATGATGTCGTCCACATCTACTGTATGGTCGTAGTTATACTTCACATATGCGTGCGCGTCAAATACGGGGACGGTTCCAAGCAGCGTCCTGGCAAATTCATTGTCGTTGCGGTTATCGTAGACCTCCAGATCGTACAGCGGATGATCTGTAAGGTTCCATACTTCGATCAGGTAGGTGATGGTTTCGCCGTCGACGTAGTATTCCCCGTTTGAGGGCGTGGAGGTCACAGTCTTGGTGATCAGAAGCTCGCTGATCTTGCTGCAGGGGGATTCAACAGTGTTGCTTACAGTGTGCTTCTCCGCAGAGGGATTGTCCGGATCCTGCCAGGATGCGCTGGCGTAATTGAGCATCGAGCCCCTCTCGCAATCCCAATCGGTGACGGTATAGCTGTAATCGTATTGGCGTTGCTCGCCGGGTGCAAGCGTGATCCCGCTGTCCAGCGCCTCACCGATTTCCCAATCCTCGGGCACATCGAACACCCATACGTCGTGAAGCTCTGTTTTGCCGATATTGCTTACGGTGATGCGGTAAACGATGGTCTCTCCCTCGGTGTAGAAGGCGCCGTTTGCGGGAACACTGATTTCTGCCTTTTCAACCTTCAGCCCCTCAAAGCCGCAGGGGCTGTTTACTTCAGTGGTGGTGCCGTTAGTATCGTCACCCTGAGCGTAAGCAAGGTTCAGGTGGTAGCCTCTTGCGCAGTCGTCGCCTGTTACGGTGTAGACTGTTTCAAAGGATTTCGCGGTATAAGGCGGCAGCTCCTCGATCGTGCCAAGCGTAAAACCTTTGGCGGTAATTCCGTCCGGAAAATCCTCTACCTTGATATTGTACAGAGGCGCATCGAAGCGGTTTGTCACTTCGACCTTATAGCGTATCAGTTCGCCTTCCGTGAAGTAGGACCCGTTCGCGGGCTTGGACGTTACTTTTTTCTCTACGATAAGTTCGTAGTCCATGAAGTCGTCGAGGTTGATGACGACGGGAACCTTGTTGCTGACGACGAATTCTTCCGAATCCACTTGATCAAGTTCCCAGCCGCGCGCCACCAGCTCGGCGCTTGCAAAGCCCTTGTCCTCATCCTCCTGCGTCGTGGCGTATTCTACCGTAACGACAGTTGACTTTCCGGGGTCAAGCTGCTTGAACACTTCTCCGACGTGAATCTCTTCGTCATCGCCCAAAAACTCCAGTATCACCCTCTCGATCTGCAGCGGTACGCCGCCGATGTTGGTGACCGTGCAGGTGAAGGTTACAGTCTCGTTGGCTTTATAGACTTTATCCTTGTCAAAGCCCACGGCCAGCGAAAGCGCCGCGCTGCCATGGTAGTCCTCCAGATGCAGCGGCCTTTGCTCCGTAATGCCGCAGCGCTGGCACGCGCGCTCCTCGATGCCGTCCTCTTCAGCAGTGGGGACCTTAATCACGTGCCACTCGCCCCAGTCGTGGCCCAGCGCCGGGATCTCCCGCCACCACTCGTAGCCGCAGGGCTTGCCGCGGTTTACGCGCACGCAGGTATTCATTTCGTGTCCGACCTCGGTGCAGGTGGGGGCGGTGATGGTCACCCAGGGATTAGGAAAGTAATGCCCGAGGGGACTGATCGGCACCTGCCTGTCCTGCTGGCAGATCGTGCACATCTCGGTGCGGTAGCCGTACTCGGTGCAGGTGGGCTGCATCGTGCGGCCGATGTCCTTCCAGTTGTGAGTGTGGCCGTCCGTACCGGTCGCGCTGTTGGCCAGGGCGGCATCGTTCATGCCGACAAAGGCCGTCGCAAGCAATACGAGCGCCAGAAGCATACTGAATATGCGCTTCATGGATTCCTCCTTGTTATGTCAAGATAGTCTTCTGCCGCTGCCCGACGGGCAGCGGCAGAGCAGGAAAACTATTTGCAAAGGCTCATGGCCTTTTCCATCACCATGCGCAGCGCGATCTCAGCGGCGGGAGAGCCGTCCGGATAGTACGCGTCGTACAGCGCGGCGCGGGCGGATACCTGAGCCAGGAAAGCTGCGCGCTCCACGATCAGAACGTGCTTTGCCTGAGGCTCTGCTTCCTTGATCAGCGCGTCGAACTTGCCGTTCATTTCGGTCTGCCAAAGGGCCTTTGCCTTCTCCCAGGCCAGGGCGCGGGTTTCGTCGTTTGCGGCGTTCAGGGTCCTTTCCACAACGCCCACCAGCACCGCGTGCCGGTCGCATACGCTGAGCGTCTTTGCAAAGAACGGGGCCTTGGAGGCGTCGAAGGCGTATGTGCAGTCGGGCGCGGAGATGCGCTCCATTTGCTTTGCGTCTGCGCCCTGCAGATCCTTTCGCGCCTCGGGCGCGGTGCCCGCAGTGTAGCAAAGCTCGCATACGCGGTCGCGCAGGGCGTCGATCAGGCGCTCGTCGATCTCCGCCTCGTTTACGCCCTGAGCCGTAAGGCTTTCGCGCAGAGCGGCAAGGTAGGTATTGAACACGGTTTGATCGTTTTGCAGCGCAGTCTTAAGCTCGCCCTCCGCCTCCTGCGCAAGGCGCGCGTACTCGCGGTCCAGCGCCTGCTGCCAAAGGCCCAGCGCTACTTCGTAGGCCTTGATCAATTGCAGATCGTTCGTGGCGGAGTTTACAAGCTTGCTGGCAGCCGCCTGCACGCCCGCGTGCTCGGCGCAGTAGGCGCAGCTGAAGCTGTGCACGCCGCTTCCAGAGCCGACCAGGCGGTATTCGCATACCGTGCGGCCTGTGCCGCCGGTGCTGCCGGTCTTTTTGGTGGGCACCGTCACTTCATTTGTGTAGATGGTGAAGCTGTCACCGTAGTCCGGATCGTCCATCGTGAACCAGCCGATGTTGTACACGCTTTCGAGCACTGCGTCAAGCTTTCCAACGGTGTAGCTCACGTGGAATTTCAAAACCTCTGTTCCAAGCGCCGGGGCGGAGGTCAGATAGTAGCCCGGCGCGTCGGACAAAATGTCGTAGGCATTTACGTTATTGAACGTGCGCCCGGTGGGATTTACGAGGATCAGATCGTATTCGATCTTTTCTCCCTCCACGTAGTAGGAGCCGTTCTTGGGCGTGCTGGTCACGACCTTGCTAGCAAAGGGGTATTCACGCGTTTTTTCGATGCGGCCCTGCATCGTTTCCACTGTAACCTGATCGCTGAGATAGAAAGCCTGATAGCCGTCGCCCATCTCGTAGCACATGGCGTTGACCTCGATGAGGTTCGTCACGTACCCGGCTGCGACATCCTGGGCGCTCACCGTGTGGCTGATGGTCAGCGGCAGGCTTTCGTGCGCGCTTACGGTCTGGGCGCCAAGGTCCTGCGTGCTGGTGGAAAGGTGGTTGAAGGTGGTATCCGGCATGCTGTTTATGCTGATCTCATAGTCCGAGGAATTCACAAAGGTGATGAGGTAACTGATCACCTCGTTTTCCACGTAGGCGATGCCGTTGGCCGGGGGATTGAGCACGCTCTTTGTGACGCTCAGATTGATCGCGGGCGCTTCATCCGCGCCAGTTGGCACATACACCTCGTTGGACCAGGAGGTATAGTCCTCGTCTCCGATCTCCACGAAGAACTCCACCGCTGCCTGGTTCAAAATGCCGCCGTTTGCCACGTCCTTATCGGTAACGGTATAGCTGAAGCTGACGGGAGAGGTAGTTTCTCCGGCTTTGATCAGGGGATAATACCCGATGGACTGGTTCCAGTCCTCGTCGTAGAGGTCGTCGTAGATGCTGGCGTTGTAAATGTCAAACTCGTTGTCGTTCCAGATATAGACGCTGTAGGTCACCGGCTCACCCTCGACATAATAGCTGCCGTTTGCAGGCGCGCTGGCCTCGCTCTTGACCAGGTAAACGCTTGGAATGACTTCCTGGATCTCGCCGCCTGTACCAACGACGACGATTTCGGAGTAGACTGTCGTGGGCTCCTCCATATCGTAGGTGAATTCCGCCCGTGCCTGGTTGAGTATCACGCTGTCCTGTACATCCTGCGCCGTAACCTTGTAATGTATAAGATACGATTTGCTCTCGCCGGGTTCTATTTTGGAGACAGAATCCAAAGTCGCGTCCTCGCCGTCACCCTTGATGGGATCGATGATTTCAACGTAGTAAACTGTCTTGTCTCCGTTGTTTTCCAGTTTGATTTCGTAGATGACGGTTTCGCCCTCCACGTAGTACAAACCGTTTGCGGGCGTGCTGACGACGCGCTTATGGAGTACAACGCCTTCTTCGTCTCCGCCATCGCCCGTCGGGGTGATGAGGGTTTCGGAATACTTGCTGTGCGGTTCACTGTCGTCGTCGAACCACTCGGCAAAGGCGGTATTGATGACGCTGCCGGCGAGCACGTCTTCGGCGGTCACCTTATAGGAGTAGGTGGCCGATACGAAGCTGGTCATATCGCCAAAGCCGGAGGGGGGATTGAGCTTGTCGTCCGAAATGATCGTATCGTGCAGCTGGAACTGGTGCAGGGGAGAACCGGTGTAATTGTTCAGCCGGATCTCGTATTGGATCTCCTCGCCCTCGGTGTAGTACAGGCCGTTTTTGGGCGTGCTGATGACCTTCTTGGTGATCACGACGCCATCAGCCTTGCCGCAGGGGGATTCCACATCTTCTGTGGGGAAGTAGTTGGGCTCGTTTTCTTCGCTCTCTTCATCCGGCTCGAGGCTGGACTGCCACAGAACGTACGCGCCGTTTACGTGAACGCCATCTGCGCAGTCCTCTGCGGTTACTTTGTATGTATAAACATAGTCATTTACCTGATGGGGGCCGTATTCGGCAAACTTGCCCAGAAGCACGTCTGCGTCGGTTGGGGAGGTATCCCAGATTTCCACGTTATACAGCGGATAGCCCTGGCAGTTCCAGACGCTGATCTTGTAGGTGATCTCTTCGCCTTCTACATAGTAGCTGCCGTTTGCGGGCGTGGAAGTCTCGGTTTTCTCGATCCACATCTCCATATCGCCAATGTCTTCGTCGTCATATCCCGCTTCCGCGGTGGCCTCTGCATAGGCGTGGGCGTCGTAGTCGCCCTCTGCCTCCGGCTGCGACCAGCCGATGGCCTGCACCTGGTTGGTATAGGAGCTGGCGTAGCAGTCAACGTCCTTTACGGTGTATGTTACACTGTAGCTGGCTTTTTCGCCGGGTCCAAGCTTTTCAAATGTGCCCAGCGTGTAATAATCCGTTTCCCAGCCCGTCCAACCGGAGGGATACTCTATGACCTCGACCTTGTACAAAGGCGCGTTGCCGCTGTTTTGTACTGTCACGGTAAACTGTATTTCTTCGCCCTCGGTAAAGAACGCGCCGTTTGCCGGCTCGTTTGCAACAGACTTGATAAGGGTCAGCTCGCCCTTTTCCTCTTCCGTAAGCTCGCCGATATGCGCCTTTACTGCAACTTTCTCAGATTCTACTTCGCCGGTCTTC
>CADBNW010000042.1 GCA_902796025.1 uncultured Eubacteriales bacterium | reverse complement strand
GTTGACTTGCCGATGGCAAGTCAATCCCACGCAGAGCGTGGGATGCCGACGGCTCAAATCAAAGATTTGAGACGCGGCACCGCAAGCCATCCCTGCGGATTGAAATTGGAGGGGCTGCGGCCCCTCCAAACCGCCCCGGGGCTTTGGGAATGGTGCAACAGCCCCGGATGCTAAGCTACATTATGGTGTTTACTGTTTATCGAAGGAGGAGACGGCTTCGTCCACGCTCATGCCGCCAAGCGTCAGCTGCCAGCAGGTCTTGCTGACCCAGGACACGACTTCGACGGAGAGGGGCAGCTCCGACAGGTCGATGAAGCGCTCCGCGGTGATGCTTTGGAAGGGCGCGTACACGCTGTCCAGGGACATATCCACGCAGGGGGTTACCATGCGCTTGGCCTTGCAGATCAGGTTCATTTCCTCCGTGCTCAGCAAAAAGCGCATGAACTCGTTTGCCATATCCAGGTTTTTGCTGTTTTTGTTCACGGCAAAGCCGATGGAGATGGTGTTGATGAAGTATCCGCCCTCGTCGGTGGAGGGAACGGGATGGAAGCTGTACTTAAAGGGCTTTGCGCTGAAGGCCGCAGACTTGGCCTCCCTTTTCTCCGTGCCGGAAACGGTGTTTGCGCTGCACAGCATCATCGGGATGTCGCCCTCGAAAAAGCGCATGATGACGGCGTCGTAGTTGTCCTTTAGCAGATCGCAGGCCGCAAGGTCGATGCTGCCGCTGCCCATGATGTCCGCTACCAGCTGGAACGCGCCGCGCGCGTATTCGCCGGCGCCTGCGGCCTTGCCATTCAGTGCGCTAAGGGCCGCTTCGTTATCCTTGATCTGGCCGCAGAAGAAGGGGTAGTACAGGGGGTAGAGCAGGTCCTCGCTTTTGCTGTAGCCCCAGATGGGCTGCGCATAGCCCGCGGCCTTCAGCTTTTCGCAGGCGCTTAGCAGCTGGGCGAAGGTCTTAGGCACGGTTAGGCCGGCCTTTTTGAACAGGTCCTCGTTTACCAGCATGCCGTAGGTGGTGGTGTAGACCGGAACACTCAGCACCTGGCCGTTTTTGTCCTTGTTCAAAAGCTCCGGGCGGATGCAGTCAAGCTGCAATCCCAGCGCAGGATCGGCAAGGTTTTCCGATGCGTTTGCGATGACGTCGCCGTCCGGCCAGCCGTCCATATAGGGATAGGTAAAAAAGATGTCCGGCGCTTCGCTGCCGCTCAAAGCGGTAGACAGGATCCCGCTGCCGCTTTTGCTGTAGCCGTCCATGTACGTGTAGGTCAGGCGAACGTTTGGATAGTACTGGTTGAAGCGGCTGAATTCCGCCTCCAGCGCTTCAAAATTGCTGTAGTGCCCCGCCACGCTGACGGAGGCGCTCACTTGAGTGTCGAGCCTTGGCGCAAAGGCCTGCGCTTTTTGGGCCTTTTTGTCCTTGCCGCCGCAGGAGGTCAGGCACATGCTCAGCGCAAGCAGCAGGCACAGCAGCGCAAAAATCCTGTGTTTTCTATTCAGCATCTTTTTTCTCCTTGATCCTTTTTAGCTCTTTCAGCACAAGCTTCATGTCGACGGGCTTTGCGATGTGCCCGTTCATGCCGGCGGCCAGGCATTCCGCAACGTTTTCGCTGAAGGCGTCCGCCGTCATCGCGATGATGGGGATCCGGCTTGCCCAGGGCATGTCCAGCGCTCTGATCGCCTTTGTGGCCTCGATGCCGTTCATGATGGGCATCTGCACGTCCATAAAGATCAGATCAAATTCGCCTTCCTGCGCGTTTGAAATGCGCTCCAGCGCCGCGCGCCCGTTTTCCGCCCGCTCGGTGAGCACCCCGTGGGAGGACAGCAGCATGGAGATGATCTCCCAGTTGATGTCGTTGTCCTCGGCGATCAGGATGCGCATGCCGGCAAGGCCCGCGTCCTCGTCCTCCTGCTCGGTGCGGGTGTTTTCGCTGCCGATCAATTCGGCCAGCTTGTTGTACAGGGTGGAGCGGAACAGGGGCTTTGCGATAAAGCCGTTCACGCTGGCTTCCTTTGCGGCGTCTTCCAAATCTGACCAGTCGTAGGCGGAGATCAGCACGATCGGCACCGCGCTTCCGATCTTTTTGCGGATCTGGCGGGCGGCCTCGATGCCGTCCATATCCGGCATCTTCCAGTCCAGGATGACCACCTGGTAGTCCGGGTGTGCGGAAAGCAGAGCGATGGCCTCGCCGCCGTTTTTGGCCGTGTCCGTCTTGGCACCGATGGATTCAAGCGTGTCCTTCGCGGTTTCCAGCAGCACCGGGTCGTCGTCTGCCAGCAATACGCGGATGGGAGGCAGGCGCATTTCCTCGGGCTGCTTGTCGGCAAGCGGCAGATCCAGCGTCACGGTGAAGGTGGTTCCCTTGCCCACCTCGCTTTGACAGTCGATGCTGCCGTGCATAAGGTCGATCATCTGCCGGGTGATTGCAAGCCCAAGACCCGTGCCCTGGATCGCGTTTATGCGGCTGTCGGTCTGGCGGGAGAAGGGCTGGTACATACGGGTCATGAATTCGGGCGTCATGCCGATGCCGGTATCGGACACGATGTAGGTAAGGCGCGTGTGCTTAGGCAGGTCGGAGGCCATTTGGTGCATTTCCACGCAGACCTTTCCGCCGGGCTCGGTGTACTTGATGGCGTTTGAGAGAAGGTTTATAAAAATCTGGTTCAGGCGCAGCTGATCCGCGTAGAGGTACTCGTGCTCGAAGCGGCTGATACGGAAGTTGAAGTCGATGTTTTTCTCCTTCACCATGGGCTGGGAGATGTTGGTCAGGTTCTCCGCGCATTCCACGATGGAGAAGGTGACGGGGTTCAGGGTAAGCCGTCCGCTTTCCACCTTGGAGATGTCCAGGATGTCGTTTATCAGCGTAAGCAGATGGTTGCTGGCCAGGCCGATTTTGCGCAGGCTCTCCTGCACGACGGCGGTATCCTGCACGTTGTTGCCCGCGATCGCGGTAAGCCCGATGATTGCGTTCATGGGCGTGCGGATATCGTGGGACATGGTGGACAGAAAGTCCGTCTTGGCGTGGTTGGCCCGATCTGCGGCGTCCACCGCAGACTTCAGGCGGCGGTTGAAGTTCCACACGATCAAAAGGTTATAGGCCATCAGCACCAACAGGCCCACGGTCACGATGGCGATCAGCGTCCAGTTCGTGGCGGTGTGCTCAAGCTCCGACAATGGGATCATGGCAAGGATGATCCAGTCGTCGGTGGAATTGATGCGCGCGTGCGCGACGAGATTGATCGTGCCTGCGGCGTCTGCGATCCTGAGGATCCCCGGCGTTCCCGTGATGTTTTGCACCAGCTGCTCTGAGGCGGCGCTGTCCAGGTTATTGTAGGAGCTGCAGAACTCGTAAAAGTTGGAATTTTTGTAGGGGTGGGCCTTTATGATGTAGTCGCCCGCCGTGTCGATCAGGGAGATCTCCGCGTTTTCGTATTCCTCCGTGGGGAACACCCACTTGTTTTGCAGGATGGAGACCGGGATCAGGCGAAGCAGCTCCGCCTGGCGCGCATTTCCCTCTTCGTCCATAACGCTCACCGGCGCGCAGAAGGCGATGGACTGGATGGCGTTGATGGGGTTTGTGAAAATGCGCGTCACGCGCACCGTGCTTTGTCCCCCAAAGAGCTTTGCAAAGCCGCCGCTGAAGAGGCTTACATGATTGTAGTTTACGGTATAATCCTGCGCGGAGCCCGCGTGCGGGTTGGTGGAAAGGCCGCTGAGCTCCGCCTGATCGGTATAGAGCAGATGCCCCATGTATTCCGGCGCGGTAAGGGAATCGCGAACGAAGGAGATGGCATCCTGCGCGCTCATGGGGTTGGCGTTTATAAAGTTGGCCCAGGAGTTGCAGACCTGCTGCTCGCCGATCAGGTAGTTGGCGGTCACATTCTCCATGGCCAGCGTGATGTTTTCAAAGGCCTCGGTGCGGGACGAAAGCACGTTTTTCTGATCCACGCTGACATAGGTCGCAACCAGCAGCAATATGACAACGACGATCAGGGTGTTTCCCAGGATCATCAAGTTTCTCTTCATGTTCTGTCCCTCTCATTGGATGTGTTTGGGTTTAGCGGTATACGATCACGGGCCCCTGCAGCCCCGGAGGGTTTTCTGTCATGCAGGCCGAGAAGCGGTCGGGCACCCGGCGGCCAAGGGTGGTGGACACGGTGATCGAAAGGGTGTTTTCCCCCTCCTGCCACAGGCCCCGAACGTCAAACAGGAAGGGCGCGCAGATACGCCGGCCCACAAGTTTTCCGTTGATCTCGACAAGCGCCGTGTCGCCGACACCGCACAGCCCGATCTGCTTTATATCCTGCGCGTTTGCAAGCACAGTGGTGTAGCGCATTTTTCCGGCAAAGTCCGGCCTTGCTCGCTCCACGGTCATAAGCTCTGTCCCGGTGCACAGCGTCGCGTAAAGCTCCATGTTTTCGCAGTCGGCCAGGGCGATATCCCATTTTGCGCGCAGCGCCTCCGCCTGGAGCGCCGGTTTTGGCGTTTCTGTACGGATGTCCTGCGATTTTCCAAAGACCAGCACGGCGGACTCGTAGGGGGCAAGGCGCACATGCACGCGCCCATCCGGGCTTTGCGCGTCGAGCTGGCGCTGTCCAAGGAGGTCTAAGAAGGTGTAAAAGCCCTTTGTCGGCAGGGTGAGCTCGGCATCGATCGCATCCGTCACGGATTCGTTGAACAGCATATAGCTGTCCGCCCCGTCCCTTTGCATGCGCAGCGCGCGCAGGTAGGGCGCTGGCGCGCTCGTTTTGATCTGGCGAAGGCCAAGACCTTCGATATAGCTGATCAGCCCCTCCAACAAAACGCAGCTGGCGTTCAGCCCCGGGGTGACGGCGTTTATCTGCACGACGCAGACGCCCTTATCCGCAAGCGCGTTCAAACGCTCAAGCACGCGACGGGGGAGATGCTCCGCCTGTGGCACGATCAGCAGGCGGAAGCGGGCGTTGCCGTCCACTAAAACGCCGTTTTGCACAACGGGCTTTTCCAGGTCGTCCGCCGGCAGGAGATCAAAGTCGATCTGCGCCTCGGTAAGCGCTTGCTCGATCGTTTCGTCCAGCATAAAGGGCTTGCCGGACCAGGCCGCCTCCGCGTGGTAAAGCAGCGCGACGTCCGGCACGCGGTTGCCCTCAAGCAGCCTGATCATCGTGCCGGTGTAGCGCATCAGGGCTTTAAAGTCCTCAAATTGGGGATTTTGGCCGCCGCCGTAGAAGTGGGGCGGGCAATCGGGATTGGGGAAAACCGGCGAAAAGGCGTGGGGCACGAAGCGGTTTACGCCAAAGACCAGAAAGTGATCCACCAGCCATTTCATGTCCGGCACGCTCAGACCCCAGCCGTAGGCGCCGAAGATCTCGCACATCGTGCGGTTTTTCATGTGCGGCCTGAGGTGCGCAAGGGATACGCCAAGCCTCGGCAGCGTAAAGTTGAAAAACAGCGGATCCACCCGCCCGGCAGAGAGGCTGCCAAAGTGGTCGGTGTGGATAAAGCCCGGCAAAATCTGGGTCAGCACCACGTCGAGCCCCGCCATGTCCTGCCCCTCGAGGCTTCTGAAATAGTGGCCGGGGGAGTTTCCCAGCCTGCAGTGGGCGTTGTCGTCCTCGATGATGTGGCCGATGTACTCCACACCGTGCGCCCGGCACCAGTCGCCAAGGCGCTTTGAAAAGTTTTTGCCGTAGAGCGCGCTCACCGTGTCCATGTAGACGTCGCGCACGTCGCTGTAGCCCTCGCCCTCGTACCACAAAAGGGGAAGCTTCGTCAAAATGTCGCCGCCATATTTTTGGGACAGCTCCTCTTCAAGCCCGATCCGCCAGGGCAGCGCGAGCCCCGGCATGCCCACGGTTTTGTTGTGAAAGCCGGTGTTTATGCCCCGGCCCCGCACGAAGGTGTTTCCAAAGCTGGGCTCGTCGGAGAAAAATCCCGCAAGCTCTTTTCCAAAATACTGGGACAGGTGCGCGTAATGCTTTTCGTACACCGCGTCCACAAGGAGCTGAACGGAGGAGGGATCCAGCATGTTGATGTAGGCGTTTTTGGATGAGGAGCCCTCGTGCGTCACCCAAAGCTGGAAGATGCGCCACACGCCCTGGGGCGCGTCAAAGGAAAAATAGGGGGCGCATGCGTCCGCATGAAGCACCTGGCATTCCTGTGTGAGCGCTTCGCCCTGCGGGCCGCGCTTTACCGCGACCACGCCCAAAAGCTGGTCCTCGGGGCTGTAGGGCCACAGGCGCTGCTCCACCCGGCGCGGACCGATGACGTCCGTGTGGAACTCCGCAAGCTGCAGCCGCCGCTTTTCGGGGTGCCGCTCTACCTCGCCCGTGGCGTAGCCGGTGGGGTAATGGGTATCGTCCAGGATCCACACGCGCATACTGAGGCGCCGCGCCTCCTCCAAAATGGCGGTGATCAGCGGCCACCAGCTCTCCCCGGCGTAATCCTCAAAGGTGCGGGATTCCACGCACACCGCGTTCATGCCGCAGGACTTGACGGTTTCAAGCATCCCCACCATCTGCTGGGTGCCCGCGCTCGTCATCACCCACATAAAGGGCAAAAGCGCGTCGCTGCCCTCCTGACTGGAAAGAATCTGGCTCAGCTCTGGATCCATCGCACCCTCCGTTTGTGCCGCGTGCGGCAGAATATACATATTTATTATACAGTATTCCTTTGCGTTTATCAAGGACGCATGCGCAGTATGATAAAAAAAGTTGGCGGGGATAGGATCGAATGGAAAACTGCGCCTGAAAGTGATGGCGCGGTTAGAATAATCTTGTAATTCCTGGATCACGATGATATAATTTAGTAAACACTTATGCTGCATACGATAAACGGAGGTCAGAATGCTGATACGCAAAGCTTTACAGGGCGCTGGATTGACGGGCCTGATCAGTCTGATCATTGCAAACGCTTTGAAGAACGCGGCGCTCAATTCGAGCGCGGAGCCCACGATGCTGGCGATCTATGCGCCCCTGGCAGCCGTTCTCCTTGCGGGGGCCGCAGTGATCGTTGTAGCCCTTTTAAGCATAGGGGAGGGCCGCAAGCTGGCCGCCGCGAGCCTGAGACAGCTTCCAAAGATGAAGCAGCTCAATGCCGGGGGGCTTTTGCTGAAATCGTGCGTGCTTATCTTTTTGTTTGTCATCATACCTGCATTGATCCTGCGCTCGTCCATGGACAGCCGGTTCGCCATTACCGTCGTATATCTGGTTGTGGCAGCTGCGATCGTGCTTCCGCTCTGTGCGCCCCTGTTTCGAAAGCATCCGGCATCGATGTCGTGCTGTGAGCCCGAACCGCTGCTAAGGCGCGCGGTGATCAGGGAACTGCAGCTTGCCGGGCGCAAGGGAGCTTTGAATGTCGAAAGCCTTTTGTCCATTTTGCTGCTCTGCGCGCTTGCGGCCTTGACGCTTTATCTGAACTCGCGGATCGCAGGGGCCTCCCCGCAGCTTCCGGCGCTGGAGGCAGGAACTGTGCTGGCGTTTATAGCGCTTATGCTGACCTGCCGCCCAAGCAGCGCCATCATGGACAGGGCCAAGGCGGCAAAAAGCAAGCCCGTCCGCGAGCTGATCGCGGAGGATAAAGCAGTCACCGGCGCTCCCGGAAGTATCCTTGTGACTGTTGGCGCGCTGGCGATGGCGTTTTGCCTGATTCTTGCCCTTAAGAGCTATCAGCCGTTTGAGGAGCTCAGCTATGAAAGGGTGAAGGGGGGCTACAGGATCAGCGCTGTAAAGGTCTGGGCGGCAGAGCGCAACACCCTCCAGGTGCCCTCTGAATATGATGGCTTGCCCATCGTGGAGATCGGCGATGGCGCGTATGAAGGCACGGTCATCCGCAACGCGGTGATCCCGGAAAGCGTAAGACTGATAGGCAAAGACGCCTTCAAAGACAGCAGGCTTGAAAGCGTGAAGCTGTCAAAAAACACTGCGCTGTCCGAGGGAGCTTTTGCCGGGACGCCCATACAAAGCTTTGCCCTGCCCGAATGCATGGACAAAGTGCCGAATCGCCTTTTGCAAAACTGTGCGTATCTTGGGACGGTCGAATTGCACCCGGGCACGGTGGCGCTTGGCGCAAGCGCGTTTGAAGGCTGCAAATACCTAAGCAAGCTTGTCATGTCGGTTCCGGATGCGGAAAACAGCTCTCCTGACGGCCTTGGCCTTACAGAGAACCAGTGTCTGCTCAGCGACGAGCTTACCGAGATCCCGGAACGGGCGTTTTACGGCTGCAAAAAGCTAACGAGCGTGCGCTTCCCCAAAAATCTTCTTTCCATTGGAAACGAGGCTTTTGCGGGCAGCGGCCTGGAAGGGGCGCTCGCGCTGCCTGACACGCTTATTGCGATCGGTACAAAAGCCTTTGAAGGGACGTCTGTTTCGTCCGTCACGATCCCGGCGTCTGTACAAGAACTGCATGAGGGCGCTTTCAGCCGCAGCAGTATCCGGGAAATCACCATAAGCAAGGGATCGACCGAGGTGCACGCGCGCATGTTTCAGGACTGTGCGCTTCTTGAAAAGGTTACTCTGCCCGATACACTTACCGCAATCGGCGCGGGCGCCTTTGAAAACTGCGCAAGGCTTCAGGAGATCAACATTCCGGAGGGACTCAAGGGCATTCACGAAAACGCGTTCAAGGGCTGCCGTTCCCTGGAAAGCATTCAGATCCCGGCCGGCTCTGTTTTGCACGCAGGAGCCTTTAACGGTTGCGGCTTTACGAGCGTTTCGCTGCCTGAAGGCACGGTGGAGCTGCACGCGGAGGTGTTTGCAAACTGCAGTGATCTGACGGAGGCAGCGCTGCCTGCAAGTCTTACGAGCATCGGCGCGCGTTCCTTTTCCTTCTGCAGCGCGCTGCAGGCGATCGAGCTGCCGCAAAAGCTTCAAACCATAGGCGCGGGCGCATTTGAAGGCTGCACCGGGCTTTCGGGCGTCACGCTGCCTGAAAGCGTGACGGATGCCGGAGAGGATGCCTTTGCGGGCTGCTCGGCTTTAAAGGAAGTGAACGTATCCGGCAGGGTGGAGTTCCATGCGGGCGCACTGTCCAAAACGGGTCTTACGAGCTTTGCGATCCCCGCCGGGACCCAAAAGCTGCACGCCCGCCTGTTCGAGGGCTGTAAAAGCCTGTCCGAAGTCAGTTTGCCCCAGGGGCTTGAGGAGATCGGCGCGCACGCGTTTGAATACTGCACTGCCCTTACGGGCATAGAGCTTCCTGAATCCTGCAAAACGATCGGGGCCTCTGCCTTTGCCTATGCAGGCATCAAAGCGATCAAATTTCCCGGCACCATGCTGTCGATAGAATCCGAAGCCTTCAAGTACAGCGACCTTGAGCAGCTGGTCTTGCCGGACGGCCTTACCTCTGTACGCGCGGATCTGTGCCACGGCTGCAGCTCGCTCAAAACAGTCGTGATCCCGTCTGGCGTTACCGAGATCCGCGCGCACGCGTTTCAGGACTGCTCAAAGCTTTCAAGCGTAAAGGTGCCCGCAAGCGTCCAAACGATCGGAAGCTCGGCCTTCAGAAACTGCAAAAGTCTTCGCCAGATCACCCTGCCAAAGCGCTGCTCCATTGAAAAAAACAGCTTCAAGGAGTCGAATACCTCCATATCGTACAATTGACGCGAAAGGAAAGCGCACATGAACGAGAACCCCCGCTTTATTCATCTGCTGTATGTGCCCACGCTTTCCTGCAATATGGGCTGTGCGTATTGCTATCTGGATGGGCGTACGGTGGATCACGTGGGCGAAAGCCCGCTGAAGACCCTGACGTATGCGGTCGATAAGCTAAGCAAGAGCAATGTGATGCCGTTCAATATCTCGCTGCACGGCGGAGAGGTGACCACGCTGCGCCCGGACGACTTCGAGGCGCTGATTGCCTGGATCGACGAATATTACCGGATAAACGGCGACATGATCAGCGCGGCGGGCTTTAAGCTCGGCAGACCGCACATCAAAACGAACCTCCTGGCGCTGGACAGGCACATCGAAACGATCAAACGCTATCAGGTATCGGTAAGCGGCAGTCTGGATCTGCCTTTTTCGCTGCACCGCAAATACCGAAGGGACAAGGCCGGCAAGGACACGCTGGACAGGATTTTGGCAAATATCGAGCTCATGCGAGGCATCGATAACCGCAAAAAGGTCTCTGCCACCATCTTCAAGGAGCATTTTGAGCGCCTGGACGAAATGTGCGCGGACATCCGATACCTGCACGAGAACACCTGCCTGGACATGAACGACTTTAACTTCATGATCGGCTTCAAGGTTCCCGGCAGCCCCATGACCGCGCTGAGCGAGCAGGAGCAGGTGCTGCTGTTTGAACGCATGCACCGGGAATTTGAAGGCACCGAGCTTGAAAGGGGACTGCGCGAGGCCTGGTTTGCGGAGTTTACCCAGAGCTACTGCACCAATTGTGACGTCTGCGGCGACAAGTTTTTCCTGCTGGAGCGCACGGGCGACGTATTCTCCTGCGTGCGCGGACAGGGCGACAAGGACTTTTACTATGGAAACATCTATACCGACAGCGTGGAGGACATCTTGCAGCGTGGGCATGAGCGCATCTATGCCCTGCACGCGCAATCGGGCTTTGACCCGGCCTGCGGCGCCTGCAAGCACCTGAGCCTGTGCAAAACCGGCTGCCCTTATGTAAAGAAGCTGTACAAAAGCGCGCGCTCCTATACCTGCCTGTTGCAGCAGGAGATCTATAAGCAAAACGGAGAGCCTGACGATCCCGAGGATTTTCCGCACGCGTATACCCTGAGGATGCACCCGCTTGAAGCGCCAAAGTACCTGCCCCCGGCCCGGGAGGACGACGGCCTGCCAAGCCTGGATTCGATGATCGCCGCAGATAAGGCCCTGCAAAGCCTGTATGACCCGGAGGCGTTCATCTTTCGCGCCGGGGGGCAGGCATACCCGCTTTCGTCCCAGCTTCTAAAGCGCACCCGCACCTTCATCACCATCCTGCCGGGCATGAAGCTGGAGGTGGATGTGCGGCGAGACGTCTTTGACGCGCAGTCGCGCTGGCCGGTCAATAACGCGCTGTACATGATGCTGCTAAGCGGCGATACCGTGGTGTACGGGGACGAGGGACGCGAAAAGCAGGCGCACGTCATGAGCCACATGATCTACAGGGATGTGTGCCTTCGTAATCCTGCGGACGACCCGGCCTACTGCAGGGTGGATCTGACGGACATTCTTGCGCCGTATCTGGACTATTTATCGCACGACAAGCCCAACAATCTGTTTTTTACAACGTCGGATCTGCGGGAGGTGCACTACGCAAAGCAAAAAAATAACGGCTACTATCACCTGCGGGCGATGAATCTGCCGTTTCAGAACATAGAGTTTTATGTGCCCGAGCTGCCTGAGAAGCTGAAAAGGATGATGGGAGGATTCAAAAAATGAGCGAAAGCGCGATCGATTATAATGTGTTTGAGCACGAGCCGACAAGCTATGAGGAGGTGCTAAGAGCCAGCAACGTGATGCGCCTGATGGTGCTGAACCCGTCTATCGAGGAGGGTGAAATCAAAAAAGCGTTCGATTTCCTTGGAAAGCCGAACACCAAAGTGGTGGCCACCAACGACGGCCTGTGGTATTATACAGGAGATACGCTCAGCGAAACGGTCAAAATGAGCATGTCGAGCCTTGGCTCAGGGCAGAGCGCGGAGTTCGACCAGTTCGGCTTTCATCTCACAAGCCCGCAGCGCAGCGCTACTGTCCGGGCTTCAGGGGGCGGGGGAAGCTTCTCCGGTGGCGGCGCCGGGCGCAGAGAGAGCTCGTCCTACTCCTATTCCGACAGCGGAACAAGCTCGAATAACAACAATAATAACAATAACAATAATAACAACAATAATAATAACAATAACAACAACTCCTGACCTGCGGCAAAGGCCGTGTGGACGCAGTTTTACAGACGATTTAGTGCATTACAATGCAAAAACGTAAACAGGCCATGCACTTTCTTCGTGCATGGCCATAGATGGTGGACTGGTGCTGGCTGATCGGACTTCCGGATCATGCAGCGAGAAAGACAGAGTTTTATAATGGCATTATTTTGTGATTTCTGATAACAAGACGTTGTGTTGCTACAGCACTGACAAAAGCTTCGTCGTGCGAGGCAAATAGCATGGTCCCCTCATATTCCGAGAAGAGCTTTTCCAAGGCCTCTACCGATGGGATATCAAGATAATTTGTTGGCTCGTCCAGGATCAGCACATTGGCTGCACTGGTGAACAGACAGGCAAAGCACAGACGGATCTTTTCGCCGCCGGACAGGATATAGACAGGCTTTTCGATATCCCGAGCCGAGAATAACAGCCGGGCAAGGATGCTTCGGGCAACGCCTTTCTTTTGGATGCTTCCACTCATTACGCTTTCCAAAACGGTTTCCTTCTCCTTCAAGCCGGACAGATCCTGATGGAAAAAGCCAAGGCGGGCTTTAGGAACCGAGCGGATCTTTTCTCCCTGCTGGATCAGACGGAAAAGAGTGGTCTTTCCTGCGCCGTTTGGGCCAAGCACTGCTGTCCTGCTGCCGCGCGGCAAGTGGAAAGCAGCATCATCAAAAATCACCCTTCCGTTCGGATAGGAAAAAGACAGATGTTCAGCCTCAAGAATGATCTTGTTTTGCGGCGGATCGGTCAATTGGAAATCCGGGCGAATGACAGGAAGCTCCCGCGGTTTTTCTTTCACTTCCATGTGCTCCATTCGCTGTTGGATGTTACGGGCACTGCGTTCAAGCATCTGCGACTTGCTGGCCGCGCTGCGGTGTGATGCCGTAAACTCGCGTACCTTTGCTTCGCTGTTGCTCATACCGCGAGGCTTGCGGGAAAGCTGCCGGGCCTTCTCTTTTTTCTTCTGACAGACATTCTTCAGCCGGCTGATCTCTTCGGTATATTGTTCGTATTCTGTTCTGGCACGGGCTTTTGCCTGCTGCTTTAGAAACACATAATCATCATAATTCCCTTCATACTCTGTAACGGCTCCCCGCTCGATTTCCAAAATACGCTTGCATTGATGATTTAGCAGCATCCGGTCGTGACTTACCAATACAATGGTTTGAACGCTCCTTAGGCGTTCATCCAGCAAACGGATCCCATCCCTGTCCAGATTGCTGGTAGGTTCATCCAGCAGCAAAAAGGCCCGATCGGCACTGAACAACTCCGCCAGGCGCAGACGCTCCGCTTCTCCGCCGCTTACGGCTTGCTGCCCCTGCAGAGAATTGACGCCCAGTCGGCTGAGGGCTTCAGGGGAGGCGTCGTTTTGCGTGGCATCCGCAAATTGCTGAAAATAAAACGGCGTACAGAAACGCTTCACAACGCCTTCCTCGGGCTGCAGCGTTCCGCTCAACAGATGCGGCAATGTGGTTTTCCCCGACCCGTTCGATCCGACCAGACCAATGCGATCGCCTTCATAGATACGCAGCCGTTCCAGATCAAAGACTTTTCGTTCTCCAAATGAGACAGAGATATGATCGGCAGACAAATACAGATTTGCGTTCAAAAAAATCCCTCCTTGTAAGGCAGGGAGAGATCGTCAAAACAAAAGCAGGCTATACCCGGCAAGGGCACAACAAGAACAGATATTCAGACAGCCTCTCCATGCACAGAAAACACACCCTTCTTCAGGGCCATCTTCAGTGTCGGAAAAGTTATCTGATCGTCATCTCGTGCACGCTTACCCTTTCTCTATGATGGTTAAAGTATACACGAAATGATGATGCCTGTCAACATCCAGCCTGGAAAGATAAATCCAAAATAAGTTGCCACTGCCAAATCCCAAACGGCCATGTATCGAGCACGGTCAATATTTCACAAAGCATGGCCTTCTGAAAGTGATCATTCGTTGCACGTTCTATTATTCGTGCAGGCATGATGACGGCATAAACAAGCATGGCCAATACCCTGCAAAACAAAGCTGTGCATTTCCGAGGCTATCAGAGATTTGGCATAATGCATCTGATGCGCCGAAAAACCTTTCAAAAACCTTTCAAAAACCTTTTGACCTTATACTTAAGTGCGATGATGGTCTATGCCTGAGGAGAAAGCGATGTGATCACGATCAAAGGATTTGCCAGGTAATGCATGGCCGATCACTGGCCAACGGGGCGCCCTTCACGGTATAATCCCTGAGAATTCCGCTTAACAAAATCCTGTAGAATTAACTAAAACGGTTATGGACAGTTGTTGCAATTTATGTAATTTTATACTATAATTTTGTCAGACAGAAGGAATTCTGCCAAACTATGAAAGGGGTACGTTTCATGAAGAAAGTACTTGCTCTCGTTTTGTGCCTGATGCTGCTTGGCAGCGTGGCCATGGCAGACGTCGTATACAACGCCCCCGGCGAGTATCCGATTGCCAACGAAATCGTTACCATCAAGATCCTTGCCCCCCAGGACGGCGAATACAGCCGCGCGGAGAACCTGCAGACCATCGAGCTTGAAGAGAAGCTCGGCATCAAGATCGAATGGGAGATCGCGCCCAGCGGCAGCATGCAGGACAAGCTCTCCACCGTCTTCCTGCGCGATCCCGCGGATCAGCCTGACATCATTCTGACCGGCGTAGGCGCTGCCGACAGGCTCAGCATGATCAAGGAAGCGGAGCTTGGCGCGCAGGGCTACATCCTGCCCCTGAACGAATACCTGGATACCGTTTCCGTCGGCTACAAGGCGGCGTTTGAAAACCTGCCCGGCCTTCGGGACTACATCACCACCCCCGACGGCAACATCTACAGCCTGCCCAACGTTGACGGCTCCCTGCACGTGCAGTACAACATGAAGCTGTGGCTCAACACCACCTGGCTTGAGAACCTGGGTCTTGAAATGCCCACCACTACCGACGAGTTCTACGAGGTGCTCAAGGCCTTCAAGGAAGAAGACGCCAACGGCAACGGCGATCCCGACGACGAGATCCCGCTCTCCGGCGTAAAATCCGGCGCCGGCACCCAGATCGACGGCTTTTTGATGGCCCCCTTCCAGCTGACCCCCGAAAACTCCAAGCTCTACGTTGACGACGGCGTTGTGACCTTCGCCCCTGTCACCGACGGCTACCGCGAGGGCCTGAAGTACCTGAACACCCTCTACGAGGAAGGCCTGCTCAACCCCGAAAGCTTCACCCAGGACAAGAACAACCAGGTCAACATCAACGAGGCGGGCGACGTGTGCGTCATCGGCGCGTTCCTTGCCCAGCGCCCCGGCTATGCCTGCGACCTGTCCACCTATCCCGGCAACAGCAAAAAGTGGGAGCAGTATCAGCCCATCGCGCCTCTGACCAACTCTGAGACCGGCCAGTGCGTGGCGGCCTGGAACCCCTACGTAATGTATCAGACCGGCATGACCTTCATCACCTCCGCCTGCAAAGAGCCCGAAGCGGCCTTCCGCCTGATCGACTACCTGGCGACCCAGGAAGGCTCCATCCGCTCCGCTTACGGCATCGAAGGCAAGCAGTGGCGCTACGCTGTCGAAGGCGAGTACGGCCTGGACGGCGAACCCGCCTACATCACCTCCATCCCCAACAGCGACACCAATGTGAGCTGGACGCAGCTGGCGGGCCTGATCCGCGACACCCGCTTCACCGTATGGCTCACCACCAACCCCGATCCCTACGCTGAAGGCGTCAAGCCCCTCGACGGCCGCCAGGTGCTTCTGTACAAGGGCTCCAAGCTGCACGAGGCCGTGCGCCAGGATCTGGACAGCGTGATGCCCAGCCTCTACTTCTCCGAGGACATCTCCTCCAAGATTTCCAAGCTGAGCACCGACGTCAACGATATGCAAAAGCAGCTGATGGTCAAGTTCATCAACGGCGATCTGGATATCGACGACGACAATGCCTGGAACAGCTACCTTGCGGATCTTGAGACCGCGGGCCTGAGCGAATACCTCGAGCTGTATCAGCAGGCCTACGACAACAGCGCTTTCTCCAAGTAAACTGCAATACATAAACCTGGATAAAAAGGGCGGGGCTCCGGCTCTGCCCTTTTCTTTCAATGAGCGTATCACCTGAATAACTGAATTGATTGGATTCGGAGGACGGATATGAATTCTTCCGCTGTATCGTCCGGCTACTACGCAAAGCTGGCAAAAAGGATACTCAGGCACTGGCAGCTGTATCTGCTGATCCTTCCGCCTGTGATCTACGTGATCATGTTCCGCTACGTTCCCATCTTCGGCTCGCAAATCGCCTTTCGGGACTACAAGCTGAACACGGGCATCAGCGGCAGTAAATGGGTCGGCCTGAAGCACTTTGTCGACTTCCTCACGGGCAACCAGTTTGGCGTGCTCATGAAAAACACGCTGGCGCTGTCGTTTTACAACATCGGGGCGAGCTTCCTGCCCCCGATCGTACTGGCGCTTGCGCTCAACTACGCATTCAACAGGCATTTTGGCAAGGCCGTGCAGATGGTCACCTACATGCCTTACTTTATATCCACAGTGCTGGTGGTCAGCATCATCACGCGCCTTTTGTCCCTGACGGGACCGCTGAACACCCTGATCGCAAAAATGGGCGGGCAGAGGGTGCTATTTATCGGAAAGCCCGAATACTTCAGAACCATCTACGTCTTTTCCGGCATCTGGCAGTCTACGGGCTATAACGCAGTGGTGTACCTGGCGGCGCTTGCCGCGGTGAGCCCGGAGCTGCACGAGGCCGCGATCGTGGACGGCGCCAACATGTGGCAAAGGATCTTTCACGTGGACATCCCCGGCATTTTGCCGACCGCCATCATCCTTTTGATCATGGCCTGCGGCAGGGTGCTTACGATCGGCTACGAAAAGGTGCTGCTGCTGCAAAACCTTGAAAATATGTCCACCTCGGACATCATCTCCACCTACGTTTACCGCATCGGCCTTTCGGAGGGCATGCAGTACAGCTTCTCCACGGCGGTGGGACTGTTCCAGTCTGTGGTGTCGCTGATGCTGCTTACCGCGGTAAACGGGCTGTCGCGCAAGGTCAGCGAGACAAGTCTTTGGTAAGGGGGGAAGGACATGCAGTTAGGACATCTTAAAAAGAGCTGGGCGGACAGGCTGTTTTCCATCGTAAATACCTGCCTTCTGATCTTTGCGCTATTGATCGTGGCGCTTCCCATCCTCTACGTGATCGCGCAGTCGCTCTCCACGCCGCAGGAGGTCATCGCGGGGCGCGTGCTGTTTTGGCCAAGGCGGATCACGCTGATCGCCTACAAGGAGATCTTCCGCTCCAAAATGCTGCTGAGCGGCTATAAAAACTCAATCATCTACACCTTTACGGGCACCGTGGTCAACGTGGTGATGACCGTGATGTGCGCATACCCCCTCTCCAGAAAGGACTTTGTGGGCAGAAAGCAGATCATGTGGCTGTTCGTGTTTACGATGATCTTCTCCGCGCCGCTGATCCCCTCGTTCATCAACGTGCGAAATCTTAAAATGCTGAACACCATCTGGGCCATCATCATCCCCGGCGCGATCTCGGCCTACAACATGGTCATCGCCCGTACCTTCTTTATGAGCAACATCCCGGACGAGATGATCGAGGCGGCGGACCTGGACGGCGCAAGCGACATGCAGATACTGATCAAGCTGGTGCTGCCCCTTTCCAAGGCGGTCATCGCGGTGCTGGTGCTGTTTTACGCCGTGGGACACTGGAACAGCTACTTCGACGCGTTCATCTACTTAAACAGCGAGGACAAGCTGCCTTTGCAGGTCATCTTGCGAAACATTCTGGCTAACGCCAAAATGATCGAGGAAATGGCGGACGCCACGGTGGAGCAAAGCGAGCGCCTGGCGCTGGTGGAGGTGCTGAAGTACGCGGTCATCGTCTTTGGCAGCCTGCCGGTGCTGATTTTGTACCCCTTCGTGCAGAAGTACTTCGTAAAGGGCATCATGATCGGCTCGGTCAAGGGCTAAGCGGTATAGTGAGATTTGGGGGCTGCGATGCAGCCCCCAAATTGTTAGGAAAAAAAGATGTTTTTTCCTATTGACAAAGTGCGGTTTAAATCTTATAATACAACACAAAAAAATGAATTGGAGAGGTGTTTTATGGATCGCAGAATGCGCAAGGCCCTGCAGGAGATCGTGAATCTATCCGAGGAAAGAAAGCTCTTCCTCGCCCTTGACTCCTTCCAGGCGCTGCTGCCTGCCTTTGGCCGCTTTGACCCGGCGCACAGAGGCGTTTACCTGATTTGCACCGTGTTCAGCACGGCTGCGGCTGCGGACGGCACACTGACTACTCAGGAATACGCACTGATCGCCGCCCTCATGAAGGCTGAGACCGGAAGCGACTTCAGCCGCGACGAGGTGCTGGAGCTGGTAAAGGCTGCCGGAAACAAGTATCACATCATCCAGCAGCTGGCGGAGAGCCTGAACGACGACGAGAAGGCCAAGCTGATCACCCTGATCGCCGTGATCTGCTCCATCGACGATACGATCACCACGGAAGAGATCGACTACATCGACAGCCTGTTCTAAGCATGATCCGGCCATAGCAGACCTATTGGACAACAAGACGCACCGCGCTGAAAATGCGCGGTGCGTCTTGTTATCGAAGGGGTTTAACTTTTAGCTGAAGCTTTATGCCTGCGCGTCGAACTCGAACAGGGTGACCTCGAAGTCGATGTATTCGCCCTCGCCCACGTCGCTGGCAGTCCTGGCGTTTTCAAGGTCTTCGCAGCGGTAGACCTTTACGTTGATGGTGTCGCCGTAGGAGTGCGCGTCCAGCGCGGCGCGGATGACGCTGACGGAGGTCGCGATCTGGCCGTCTACCTCGACGATCACGTCGCCGCTCTTGATGCCGGCTGCGGCCGCGGGGCCGTTCTCGCTCACGCCGTCCACCTGCATGCCGCCGGGCAGCAGGCCTGCGTAGACCAGGTAGGAGTTGGAGGCGCTGATCTGGCTGCCGGTCACGCCCAGCATGGGCTTGTCGCCGCTTTCATTGCTGACGGTGGCGGTGCCGGATATGTCGTCCGCCTTGGTGATGCCGTCGCCGGTCAGGACCTTGACGATCGCTTCCTTGATCAGAGGCTTTGCGCTGTTGATCGGGATGGCCAGGCCGATGCCCTCGATGGTGGCCCTTGCGGAGGTGGTGCCGGAGTACTTCATGGAGGGGATGCCGACCAGCTGTCCAAGCACGTTGAACATGCCGCCGCCGGAGTTGCCGTTGTTGATGGCCGCATCCGTCTGGATCATGGTGTTGACGACTTTGGTCCTAAGGCCGTATTTGTCGGTGGTGGTGGTGGAGCTGATCTCCCTGTCCAGGGCGGAAATGATGCCCGCGGTCACGGTGCCGCGCAGCTCCTCGCTAAGAGGATTGCCGATGCACAGCGCCCATTCGCCCACCTGCAGCTGATCGCTGTCGCCCAGGGGAACGGCGGGGAGCTTGAGAGCCGGCACGTACAGTACGGCGATGTCCTTGCTTTCGTCGTAGCTGAGGAGGGTCGCTTCGTATTCGGTGGTGTCGTCAAGGACGCTTACGGTGAGCCTCGTGGCGTCTTCGACGACGTGGTAGTTGGTCAGCACCACGCCCTCGTACACCACTACGCCGCTGCCGGTCGCCGCCAGCTGCTCCACGGTCTCACGGGAGCGGCTGCCGCTGCCGTAGCCAAAGCCGAAGCCAAAGCCGAAGGAGCCGGGGTTGTTGAAGGAGGAGTAGGTGTAGTTCTGGTAGTTGTTGATGCCTACCACGCTGTTTTGCACGTTTGCGATGATGCCGATAAAGGGGCTGGTCACGAGGCTTTTGTCCGTGGTGGTGTCCACGATCTTGTCGGCCTGCTGCGCCGCTTCATCCTTTGTAAGCGCGTACGCGCTCACCGCGCCAAGCGCTAAAATCAGCGCCAGCACGATCGCCAATAGCTTTTTATTCATAATCTTGCCTCCTGTAATAATACTCAAATCTATATTCTAAGGCTTCAGCGAGTCCCAGTACTCGCTGGAAAGCGCATAGTCGCACTGCTCGTACATGCGTTCGTACTCCGCCTGAAAGGCCTGTACCCGCGCCTGCCACAGGGCCTCTTCGACCTCGGATTCGTACACCTCGGCGCTGTCGGTCTCGCCCATGCGGAAGATAAAAAGACCAAAGTCTGTTTCAATGACCTCCGACAGCTCGCCGGGCTGCAGTGTAAGAAGGCTTTTGAGGCGGGCGTCCTTTTCAAGCTTTGCATAGGTAAAGGTCACATACCCGCTGTCCAGGTCGGGGTTCAGCGCGACGGCGCTTGCGTAGGGGCCCTCAAAGGCCGCGATGCGCTTAAGCCGTTCCGCTTCGCTTGCGCGTGCCTCGCCGGATTGCGCGTAGAGGGAATAGGGGGCGCAGAGGTATTCGGCCCTGCACGCCGCGCAGTCGCTTTGGCTCACGCCCGCGCGCACGCTTTCCTCGTCGATGGACTGGTGGCTGGCAAGCAGGCCGTACACCTTTTGCGCAAGCAGCTGGCGGGTGAGCACCGCTTCCATGTCGCTTAGGCTGAAGCTTGCGTTTGGCGCCTGTGCAAGATGCGATCTGGCGCTTTGAGAGATCGCGCTTTGCTCCGCCTGGCTAAGCTCCACGCCGTACTCGTCCGCAAGGCTGCTTAAAAGGCTGATCATCACCAGCTGCTTAAAGGCGTCGCTCTTTACGCTCATCCAGACGCTCAGACCGTTTGGATAGGTGAGGGACCAGTAGCTTACGCCCAGGCAGCGCTGATAGTAATCGCAGATCTCCGCGTAGGTGCTGCGCACCAGATCCATCCAGGCGTCCGCCTCGCAGCAGCTGATCTCGCTGCCGTTTACGATGAGGGCGGGCTCGGCTTCTGACAGGGCGCAGACCGAACACATGACCAGCAGCATCAGCAGTGCCAGTATCCGTTTCACGCCCGTCATCCCCTTTCCTGAGTACAATGTCATTATAGCAGTGTCAATATGAAGAAGCTATACTATAATTCTTATCAATTCTTAAGGAAAAAAGGCGCTCAAAATGAATCGAAGATTCATTTTGAGCGGTTGGTTATGGTGTCCTGATGGGAAATTTGGCCAAAACGAATAATCGTTGGCGGATGGGCGAGAGGTTTACAGTTTTTGCTAAAATTCTTGCGGGAATTTTCGGGCGCAAGGCGTGTTGACTCAAATTTTCAATTTGAGCCAACACGTTCCGCAGAGCGGAATCGATTTGCCAAAGGCAAATCGACCTCAAACTGCAAGGAAGCGAT
>CADBNW010000041.1 GCA_902796025.1 uncultured Eubacteriales bacterium | reverse complement strand
TCCCTTCGAGTTCGACGAGTTCTTCTTCCCGCAGCCCAGCTGGATCCTGGACGCCATCCACACCCGCATCGTGCCGATCCCGGGCTATGTGCCCCAGAACGCCCCCAGCGACGCGGAGCTTGAGCGCAGGCTGAAGGCGGGCGTGTAAGAGACGCTGTCGCCGGAGGAAAGCCGGTAGATTTCTGAATAGACCCGCGCCCGGGACATTTGTCCCCGGGCGCTTTTGTATAAGCTTTTGCGTTGATGGGTTTTCGTCCGCTCTTTGAAGCGGCCTTATGCGGGTGCCAGGAGGCATGCGCTGCCCTCTGCCGGTAAAAAGAAAGGAGCGGGCGGGAAAAGCCTTGCTAAGAGGGCAAAATCATGCTATCATATGCCCATCGAAAGGAAAGGCGGCAAAGCATGGACACTTCTCCGATCTTTTACTGTCAATTGGACTACGCTGACGTTCCCTACCCCAACGCGCACACGGGGCGCGGCACCATCGCGGACAACGGCTGCGGCCCCTGCTGCGCGGCCATGGTGGCGGAAAACATGCTGGGGATAAGCTTTCCCCCGCAGGAGGCGTGCAGGCTGGCCATCGAGTGCGGCGCGCGGGAAAAGCCAGGCACGGATCTGTACATCTTTGCGCCGGTGTTTGCGGCCCGCGTGGGACTTAAAGTAAAAAACACCATGGACGCGGACGAGGCCAAGGCCTTTTTAGCGCGCGGGGAGGGGCTTGTGATCGCAAACACCTACGGCGACCGCCCCCAGGACGGCTGGATCGGCGTGTTTTCCGACAGCGGGCACTACATCGTGCTGGCGGGCATCGAGGACAACACCATATGCGTGTGGGACCCCATGTACCGCCCGGGCCGCTACGACGTGCCGGGCCGCGCGGGCAAGGTGCGCATGCGCGGGAACGAAGCCTTCGCGGATTTTGACATCATCCGCGAGGACTGCCACGACAGGCCGTTTTTTCTGTTTTCCAGGGCGTAAGGTCGCCCTGTTTTTAAAATCAATTCCATCATGGAGGAGCGTATGAGCGCAACGAATCTGCCCCCCAGGGCGCTGCCCTGTCCCTTTCACAGGGGCGTAAACTTTACAAACTGGCTCGAGTTCAAGCGCATGGAGCAGGTAAAGCCGGACTATTTTACCCGGCAGGATTTTGAAAACGCGAAAAGTCTCGGCTGCGATGTGGTGCGCCTGCCGATCCACTTTGAATTGCTCTGCGGCCCAGCGCCGGAGTATATCGTGCCGGAGGAATTGTGGGGCATCCTGGACCGGGTGGCCAAGTGGGCCGAGGAGCTAAAGCTGTATGTGATATTTGATTTTCACAACGCCACGCACGCGGAGTCCTTCACCCCGCCGGACGTGGAGAAGCTGCTGATCCCCGTTTGGCGGCAGCTGGCCGCGCGCTACAGGGACGCTTCGCCCTATCTGGTGTATGAGATACTGAACGAGCCCCACGCGATCGATCAGGCGCTGTGGGAGGAGATCCAAAGGCGGGTGTTTTGCGCCATTCGCGCACTCGACAAAAACCATTACATCATCGTGGGCGGCGCGGACTACAACAGCGCCGCGGCGATGCTGAAGCTTGGCAGGATCGAGGACGACAAGATCATCTACACCTTCCACTGCTACGATCCCCACACCTTCACCCATCAGGGCGCGAGCTGGTGCCACATGGAGCGGGTGCGCGGCATCCCCTTCCCCTACGACGAAAAGAAGATGCCTCCCCTGCCGGAAAACGCGACCGAGCTGGAACGCCAGCGCTTTGAGGCCTATCCCCGGGTGGGTACGGTGGAGGCGGTGTCACGCAGCTTCGACAGCTACGCGCAATTCAGCCAGCGCATCGGCGCGCCGGTGTTTTGCGGCGAGATGGGCTGCGCCGCCATCGCGGTGGACACCCACCAACGCGCTGTGTGGTACCGGCTGATCGCGGCGCTGCTGGACGAAAGGGAGATCCCCCGCGCGAGCTGGGATTATTACGGGATGTTTGGGCTGTTCAAGATCGGGCCGAGGGTCCCGGGCGGGTGGAAGAGGCCGGCCTTCCCGGAGGATCTGGAGCCTGAGATCGTGGAGGCGCTGGGGCTGACGATGCCGGACGGCAAAGCGTGAGCCGGAAAAACGCCGGGCTTTGACGCAGGTCCTAAAAGGCGTAAGCCCAGACAAAGGGAGGCAGGCCCTATGGCAGAAAGCTGTTTTTTTCAGTCGCCTAGCGGCGACGCGTATGAAAACCTCGCCCGGGACGAGCTGCTGCTTAACGAGCTTGGGCCGGGGCGCGTGGCGCTGTACCTCTATGTGAACGACAACGCCGTGATCATCGGCCGGAACCAGAACCCGTACCTGGAGTGCGATTTGCAGCGCATGGACGAGGACGGGGTGCAATTGGTGCGGCGCGTGTCGGGCGGCGGCGCGGTCTATCACGACGGGGGCAATCTGAACTATTCGTTTATCGCGTCCCGGGAGCTGTACGACGAAGCGCGGCAGACAGGCGTGGTGCTAAAGGCGCTAAGCGCGCTGGGCGTGCAGGCGGAGGTCTCCGGCAGAAACGATCTAAGCTGCGGGGGGCTTAAGTTTTCCGGCAACGCCTTTGCCGCGCGGGGCGAAAACCGGCAGCACCACGGCACGCTGCTGATCGCCTCCGATCTTTCAAGGCTTGGCCGCTATCTTACCCCCTCGCGCCTGAAGCTGGAGGCCAAGGGCATCAAAAGCGTGCGCGCGCGGGTGTGCAATTTAAGCGAGATCGCGCCGGGGCTTAGCGTAGCAAGGGCGGCGCAGGCCCTGAAGGACGCCTTTGCAGCGGAATACGGCGCGCCCGAGGCGCTGCATCTGGATGAGGGGCAGACAGCGCGCCTTACAGCGCTTTGGCAAAAGCACGCCTCCCGCGCGTGGCTGAAGGATGAGACTCCGGCATTCGACGTGAGCTTTGAAGGGCGCGTAAGCTGGGGCCAGGTGCGCATCATGATGAATGTGCAGCAGGGCGTGCTTGCCGCCTGCCGCGTCTACAGCGACAGCCTGGACACCGCGCTTCCGCAGATGATCGAGGACCTTCTGACCGGCCAGCGCTTTGAAAGGGAAGCGCTGATCCAGGCGCTTGCGCTTGGCGGGGAAAAGACGCGCGAGCTGACCGAGCTGCTCGACATAGCAAAATGAATATTTTTTCACTGGTCGCAGGCTCGGAAAGGGTCTGCGGCCGGTTTTTTATGCCTTTGGTCGCGCTTTGCCCTTAAAATATTTCAAAATAGTTACAAATTATTTCAAAAGCCGTTGATTTTATCGCGCGTGTATGATAGAATATCCATGAATAGGAATTGAAAGGGGACCAGCGCGTTCCTTTCCAAAGATATGGAGGCAGCAAGTATGCAAAGCAGCGGCGGCAAAAAGAAAGACGCCAGAAGCGTTATAGAGGGCGTAAAGCGCCAAAGCGCGGCGCGCGCCAAAAAAGAGGACCAGAAGCGCCTGATCTACGCGGGGCTTGGACTGATCGCGATCATCGTACTGGTGATCATCATTGCCGTGGCCTCCTCCGGCAAAAAGGCGGACGAGACCCTGGCGGAGCCCAGCGCGTCCCCCACGGCGATCCCCACGCCCACCCCGGTGCCCACCGTGGGCCCGACGCCCCAGCCGGAGGTGTATCTGCCGGTGGTAGAGCACGCGTCCATCAGTGAAAAGCGCATCGCCATCACCATCGACGACTTAAACGAGGTGGACAACTTAAACGAGATCATCTCCATCGCCGAGAGCAACAACGGAAAGCTGACCCTGTTTGCCATCGGCCGGAACGTGACGGAGAAAAGCGACCTGCAGGCCACGCTGCGCAGGGCCTACAACAACGGCCTGTGCGAGATCGAGAACCACACCTACGATCACGCCAAGCTCTACTCGATGGACGACGCGGGCATGGCGTATCAGATCTACATGACGCAGATGGCAGTGAACAAGGCCCTTGGCATCGAGTACGAGATGCACTTTTTGCGTATGCCCGGTGGAAACGGCGAGTACGACCTGCGCACGCACCAGTACCTGGTGCAGCTGGGCGGCTACAAGGCCATTGCAGACTGGACGTATTCCGGCTCCAACGCCAGCATCAGCAACATCAAGAAAAACCTGAAGCCGGGCTCGATCTACCTGTTCCACTGCAAGGCGGAGGATCTGAAGAAGCTGAAGGAGTTCATCCCCTACGCGGTATCCCAGGGCTACCAGCTGGTGACGCTGAACAATCTGCTGGGCTATGAGGAAAACGCGGTATCGCCCTTAAAGACCGACGCGATGTCCTACGAGATCCCCGCTCCCCTGCCCTTTGTGTACACAAATTACGTGACCCTGGGCAACAAAAACTATAAGCAGCTTTACGCGGTGCAGCTGCTGCAGCAGCGGCTGATCGACCTTGGCTTCCTTGCCTCGGACAGCAAGGTGGACGGCGACTTTGGCTCCAGCACCAAGCGGGCGGTGGAGCTGTTCCAGGCGGCCGCAGGGCTGAAGGTGGACGGCTATGCCGGAGCGGAGACGCAGAAATTCCTCTTTAGCGACGTCGCCCCGCGCAACACCGGAAACGAGGTGGCCGGTCAGGCGACCGCCGCCCCGGCGCAAAACGCCACCGGTGCGGATCAGCCCTTTGGAGGAACGCAAGGGAACTAAACAGGCCATAAAACAGCAGCCCTGCCGAAAAGGCGGGGCTGCTGTTTTGTTCAGTGAAATCAAATGAAGGCAAGCTCTTCCTGCTCGATCATCTTGACGCCGCCCTCGCGCAGGGCCGCAACGGCCTTTGCTTCGTCGGCGACCTTCATGATGAGGCAGGCGGTGTCCGGCTGCGCGCCAACGAATGCGTAGATGTATTCCACGTTGACCTGCGCCTGTCCAAGGGTGGCAAGCACGCCGCTGAGGCCGCCGGGGACGTTTGGCATAGCAAGCGCCAGGACGCTCGTGACGGAGTTGATATAGCCCGCGTCCTTCAAAACGGTGGTGGTGCGGTATATGTCGTCCACGATGATGCGCGCGATGCCGAAATCGCTGGTTTCAGCCAGGGAGAAGGCGCGCATGTCGATGGCGTTATCGCCCAGGACGCGCGTCATTTCGCAAAGCGCGCCGGGACGGTTTTCCAGAAAAACTGAGATCTGCTTTACGCTCATGGTGTTCCCTCCTCAGATTTTGCGCTTGTCGATGACGCGCACGGCCTTGCCCTCCGAGCGCACGATGGACTTGGGCGCGACCAGCGTGACCTTGGCGGTGAGCCCCAGCATGGAGCGCAGCCCGTCCACCAGCTGCTTTTGACGGGCGTTGATCTCGCCCATGTTGTCGGTGAACATCTCGGGGGTCATTTCGACCTGCACGTCCAGGGTATCGGTATGGTTCACCCTGTCCACGATGATCTGGTAGTTGGCGGCGTAGCCCTGATTGATGAGCACGGTTTCGATCTGGCTGGGGAAGACGTTTACGCCGCGGATGATGAGCATATCGTCGCTGCGCCCGCGGGGCTTGCTCATTTTGACGTGGGTGCGTCCGCAGGAGCACTTTTCGCGGGTGAGGACGCAGATGTCCTTGGTGCGGTAGCGAAGCAGCGGGAAGGCCTGCT
>CADBNW010000040.1 GCA_902796025.1 uncultured Eubacteriales bacterium | reverse complement strand
TCGCCGCAGCCGCCCTTTTTCGCGCTTTCGCACAGGGTGCGCTCGTTCAAGGTCTTGATGTGTGACATAATACCCTCCAAATTTACAGATACACATGCATTGTACCACACGCGAGGCAATAAGTCAATCGTATGCGGCTCAGTTTTGCAGACTTTACGATTTTATGCGCATTTCCGCCTCCGCCCGGCGCGAAAGGCAGCCGACATGCTTTCCGGAGCGCACCTGTTCAAACAATTGAAACCGGACTGTCATAAAATAGAAATTATTTCCAAAAAGCATGATCCAAAACTTATCCACAAGAAGGCTTTTCCACAGGAGGGTGGTGGAAGAAGCCGCATTATACCCAGCCGAAGTCCACTTTGTCCACAGAATTGTGGATAACTTGTACACATATCCACAGCTTACAGGAACACAGTCTGTTTTTTATGCACAGCTTAAAAATTACAAAATTATGACGGACATATTACAGACGCCGGTCTGATGCGCCATTTTGATAACGAAATCTTGCGCCCCGCTTGAAGCGGAAAGCGCTCTGTGCTATGATGCACCCGGGGAGGTGAGCGTCTTGCTCTATGTGCGCGTTTGGCCTTCGCCGCTTGGGCGCATTTTGCTTGCCAGCGACGGGCAGGCCCTGACGGGGCTTTGGTTCGAGGGGCAAAGGTATTTTGCGGCGGGGCTGACTTCTTCGCCCGTCGAAGTGCCCCTGCCCGTTTTTGAACAGGCGGAGCGCTGGCTTGCGATCTACTTTTCCGGGCGGCAGCCGCAGTTTACGCCCGCGCTGCGCCTTGGCAAAACGCCCTATCAGCGCGCGGTGTACGACTGCCTTTTGCGCATTCCCTGGGGACAAACAGCAACGTATGATCTCATCGCCCGGGAAGTGGCCGCGCGCCTTGACCAAAGGCCCTGCGCAAGGGCGGCCGGCGGCGCGATCTCGCGCAATCCCATTTCCATCATCGTTCCCTGCCACAGGGCGCTCCCAAAGGGCGGCGGCCTCGGCGGCTACGCGGGAGGGGCGGACAGGAAGAAGGCGCTGCTGGCGCTTGAGGGCGTTAGCCTTTGAAGCACAGCTTAAGCAGAAAAAGCAGTTGCAAAGCCGGGGCGGATTTAGTATAATGTACACAGAAATAAGCAATGGAGGTATGCGATATGGCACCAGCCGACCTCGCACTTAAGATCGCACAGATCCTCGATTCCAAAAAGGCGTCGGACATCACCATCCTGAAGGTGGATCACATGACGAGCATCGCGGACTATTTCGTGATCGCCAGCGCCCGCAGCACCCAGGCCGTGCATTCGCTCTACGAGGACCTTTCCGACAAGCTGAACGAGGAGGGCATTTTCTTCAGGCGCAACGACGGCGTAAGGGAATCGCGCTGGATCGTGCTGGATTACGCGTCCGTGATCGTGCACATCTTCTACCAGGAGGTCAGGGAGCACTATAACCTCGAGCGCCTCTGGGCGGACGGCACCAACCTTGTGCCCTTTGAGGGCGCAGGCCAGGACGGGCAGTAAGTTTTTTCCTGATCGCGCAGCTATAATCGGCAACGGAAGGAATGAGGGCTTTGAAAATATTTGTTTCCTCCGACATGGAGGGCACCTGCGGCATCACCGCCTGGTGCGAAACCGACAAGGGCAAGGACATGTACGAGCACTTCCGCGAGCAAATGAGCCGGGAGTGCGCGGCGGCGTGCCGTGGCGCGCTGGCGGGCGGCGCGGGAGACATCCTTGTAAAGGACGCCCACGACAGCGCGCGCAACATCCTGCCGGAACTGCTGCCCGAGCAGGCGCGCATCTTCCGCGGCTGGGGCAGAACGCCGCTTTCCATGATGGCGGGCGTGGACGAGGGCTTTGACGGGGTGATGTTCACGGGCTATCATTCCGCCGCGGAAATGGATACCAACCCCCTGTCCCACACGATGAACACGCAGAACAACTTTGTAAAGATCAACGACGAGCTCTGCCCGGAGCTGATGATCAACAGCCTGATCGCCTCTTACTACAAAACCCCCATCTACCTTCTGACCGGGGACAAGGGCCTGTGCGACTGGATGAACGCCCATTGCCCGGGCACCACCACGGTGGCCGTAAACGAGGGCCGGGGCGCGGGCGCGATCTCCATCCACCCGGCGCTTGCGGTAAAGCGCATCGAGCAGGCCGCGCGGGAAAGCCTTGCGGCCGATCCCGAAAAGTGCCTCTTTCCCCTACCTAAATCCTTCAAGGTGGACATCAGCTTTAAAGAGCACTTCAAGGCGGAAAGCGCCAAATGGTACCCCGGCTGCGTAAAGACCGGCGCGCGCACCGTGCGCTACGAAAGCCGCGACCTCATGGACGTGCTCAAAATGTTCCACTGGGTACTGTAAAGAAGTTAGGAGTCAGGAGTTAGGAGTTAGGAGTGGCGGAGGAAATTGCTTCGCAATTTCTTTGAAAGAAATTTATTCCGTATCCGCTTGCCTGAAGCGCTCTGCCTGCTTAAACAAATTCATTGTAGCTTGCGTAACGCCTAAAATCAAAGAAATCGCGCAGCGATTTCTACCTGAACTCCTCACTCCTAACTCCTCACTCCTAACTCCTCACTCCTAACTAAAACCCTCCTCTCTTCCCGCTATCGATCTTTCCCCGATTTCCACAAAGCCATGCCTCCACTCACCATCATGCTAAAGCCCGCCTCGGGCGCGTGCAACCTGCGCTGCGGCTACTGCTTTTACGCGGACGTGGCCGCAAGCAGACAGGTTTCATCCTACGGCCTCATGTCCCAAAGCACGCTGGATAAGATCGTCCGGCGCGCTTTTGCGTATGCCGAAGGGCAGTTGAGCTTCATCTTTCAGGGGGGCGAACCCCTGCTCGCGGGCAAGGCGTTTTTCCGGCACTTTAACCAGGAAGTGCGCGCCTACGCGCATAAGCCCGTTCGGGTAAGCTGCGCGGTGCAGACCAACGCCACCCTGATCGACGAGGAATGGTGCCAGATCTTCAGGGAGGGCGGCTATTTGGTGGGCGTCTCCTTGGACGGGGAAGAGCAGACCCACGATCTGTACCGCAGGGACGCATCCGGCGCGCCCACCTGCGCGCGCGTAAAGCGCGCGATCGGGCTACTAAAGGCATCGGGGGTCGAGTGCAACGTCCTGTGCGTGGTCACCCGGCAGATCAGCCTGCGGCCGGAGGCCAGCTTCGAAGCCCTCCGGCAATACGGCTACCTCCAGTTCATCCCCTGCCTCGATCCCTTTGACGGGGGCAGGGCGGAGTACTCGCTTGACGCCGGGGAATACGGCGATTTTCTGATCAAAACCTGGGACCTGTACGAGCGGGCGCTGTTTTCCCCGCATCCCGTCAGCGTGCGCGTTTTCGACAACTGGCTGAACATGCTACTTGGCCGCCCGCCAGAAAACTGCGCCATGTCCGGCAGGTGCGGACAGTACTATCTGATCGAGGCCGACGGGGGCGTTTACCCCTGCGATTTCTACGTGCTGGACAAGTGGCGCCTTGGAAACATAAACGAAACCGGCTTTCGCGCCTTTGCAGAGTCCGGCATCGGGCAGGCCTTTCGGGAGGAGTCCCACCCCGTGCACGAAAAATGCCGGGCGTGCCCCTGGCTGTTTCTCTGCCGCGGCGGCTGCAAGCGGGAGCGCGAGCCCATCCTAAACGGTGCGCCCTCCCTAAACCGCCTCTGCGAAGGACACAGGCGCTTTTTCGAGGCCCGGTACGAAAACATGAAGCGGACGGCCCAGCGGCTGAACAAGGGCATGCTGGCTGGTGCTTCGAAAGGATAAAATGCTGCCCTGGTCCTCAAGGCCGCCTTGGGTCGTCCGTAAGACCCAGCAGATAATCCACGCTCGTATTGTAGATTTTTGACAGCGCAATCAGCACATGGGTGGGAACGTCGTTCTCACCCGTTTCGTATTTTGAGTAGCCCGTCTGGGACATGTTCAGCTTTTTCGCAAGCTCTGTCTGCGACCAGTCATGATCCTCTCTCAGATCGCGCAAGCGCCTGTAAACCATTCATCTCACCTCGGCACCATTATGTATAACCTGAAACAGATTATTGACTTCTAACCTGTTTCAGGTTATAATGCCTTTGGAATGAAAGAGATGACGGGGGTATCTTTACATGAACGAACAGCAGAAACAGGAATTTCTGACAAAACTCAAAACGGCGATCGACCTGGAAACGGACTTGGCGACACAGGCGGCCATCATTGGTGCTTACAATGATACCTCAGAGAAGAACAAACCAAAGCTGTACGTGAAGCCAGATCCGCAAAAACCAGAAGAGCCTGTTTACGTTGATGCTTCCCAAATTAAAACTAGTACTGGGGAGTGGATCATTCTTGCGCTGCCGTTTGTGGCGATGGTTGTAGTGCCAATCCTATTTGCAATTACCAGATCCGGATCGTATTTTTCGTATCTGCTTAGTGTGCTAGTACCAATTGGATTGTCAGTCGCGAGTAGTATAAGAATAAAACGTAGAGTAAAACAGTACAATGATGATTTGTTCTGTTCATATGAGGATAAAAAGAGGTCATGGAAAAAGGCGAAGGAGGCGACTGCAGAAGAAAACAGGCGTGCACAAATAAGGTATTCGGACAATCTTACTGACTGGCAAGCCTCAAAGGATGAAAACACTGCGCAGCTTCAATCGCGCCTTGGGCAAACGCGACAACTGCTGCGCCGGCTGTATGCACAGAATTTCATCTACGACAAATATCGCACCCTCCCTGCCCTCACCAGCATTTATGAATACTTCATCACCGGGCGCTGCGACGAACTTACCGGTCCTCATGGGGCGTACAACATGTACGAGGACGAAGTGCGAAAGGATACCGTCATCTCGCAGCTCAATTTGGTTATTCAGCACCTTGAGCAGATCAGGCAGAATCAGTACATGCTCTATCAGCAGGTGAACCTCATCCAAAGGCAGTCGCAGCAAATCGCTTATGAGCTTTCCAAGATCAGCTCCTACACCCAGAACATCATGCAGCTGAGCGCCGTCAGCGCCTATTATTCCGCGCTCACCGCAAAGAATACCGAAATCAGCGCCAACCTGCAGCTGATGGGCGGCTGATAGCATCATAAGTTAACCGTATTTACCCCAATTCTACATCTTGGCGTGCTACAATCCCTTCTAAAGCGATGAAGGGAATCAGTAACCCTGCGGTCAAACGGCATCAAGAGAGCGTGCGTCACCGGCTGAAAGCGCGCGCGCCGTCAAGGGGCCAATTTCATCCCGGAGCATCTGCGCCGAATGAAGTAAGCGCAGGCGGTTTGCCGCGTTACAGGCTTATGAGGCGGGCGTTTGCCCGTGAATCAGGGTGGTACAGCGTTTCATCGCCCCTGCGTTTTGCAGGGGCGTTTTAATTTGCAAAGGAGAGAACACTATGCAGCAAAAGATAAACGAGATCCGTTCCCGCGCGCTGGAGGAGATCAAGCGCGTTTCGGATTCCCGCGCGCTGGACGAGCTTCGCGTGCGGCTGCTGGGCAAAAAGGGCGAGCTCACCGGCATACTGCGCTCCATGGGCCAGGTGACCGCGGAAATGCGCCCGCAGATCGGCCAGTGGGTGAACGAGGCCCGCGAGAGCATCGAGAGCGCCATCGCCCAGGCGCAGGCGGAGATCAGCCGCCGCGAAATGGAAAAGCGCCTGGAAAGCGAAAAGCTGGACGTGACGCTGCCGGTAGAGGAGCGCTCCACCGGAAGCCTCCATCCGATGAGCCTGGTGCTGGAGCAGCTGCTGGACATCTTCACCGGCATGGGCTTTGAGGCGGTGGAGGGCCCCGAGGTAGAGCTCGACCACTACAATTTTGAATTGATGAACATCCCCAAAAACCATCCCGCAAGGGACGCGCAGGATACCTTCTATGTGGACGACAACATCGTTTTGAGGACGCACACCTCTCCTGTGCAGGCGCGCATCATGACAACGCGCAAGCCCCCGATCCGCATCGTGAGCTTTGGCCGCGTCTACCGCGCGGACGAGGCGGACGCCACTCACAGCCCGGTGTTCCACCAGCTGGAGGGATTGGTGATCGACGAAAACATCTCCATGGGCGATCTTAAGGGCACGCTGGACACCTTTGCCCGCCGCCTCTACGGCGAGGGCGTGACGACGCGCTTCCGTCCCTCCTTCTTCCCCTTCACCGAGCCCAGCGCCGAGGTGGATCTCACCTGCGCCGCGTGCCGGGGCAAGGGCTGCCGCATCTGCAAGGGCACCGGCTGGATCGAGGTGCTGGGCAGCGGCATGGTCAATCCCAAGGTGCTAGAGATGTGCGGCATCGACAGCCACAAGTACTCCGGCTTTGCCTTCGGCATGGGCGTGGAGCGCTTGAGCAACCTGAAATTCAACATCACCGACATGCGCAATCTGTACGAAAACGATGTGCGCTTCCTCAAGCAGTTCAGAGGGTAAGGGGGACGAGCATATGAAAATACCGATGAGATGGCTGAACGAATACACCAAGATCGATATGCCCGCCGAGGAATACGCGCGCCGCATGATCATGACCGGCACCGCCGTGGAGGGCTGGGAAAACACCGCCAAATTCACAAACGTCGTCGTGGGCCGCGTGCTGACATGCGAAATGCATCCCGACAGCGACCACCTGCACGTGTGCATGGTGGACGTTGGACAAAGCGAGCCCTTGCAGATCGTCTGCGGCGCGCCGAACGTGCGCGCGGGGCTGCTGGTGTGCTGCGCGCTGGAGGGCGCGGTGCTGCCCGGCGGCACCATCAAAAAGGGCAAGATCCGCGGCGTGGAAAGCTGCGGCATGCTCTGCTCCGGCCCCGAGCTGGACGTGCCGGAGAGCCTGTATCCCCATATCGGCGACAAGGGCATCATCGAGCTTAACGAGGACTATCCCCTGGGCATGAGCTGCGCGGAGGTCTTCGGCCTTGGCGACGACGTGATCGAGTACGAGATCCTGGCAAACCGCCCGGATTGCCTGAGCGTCTGGGGCATCGCAAGGGAAAGCGCGTCCGTGCTTGGCGAGCACTTCGTCATGCCCGAGATCAGCTTTGCGGAAAACGGCAAGGGAACGTTTGACGACTACGCCACCGTGCGCGTGGAGGACGAGACCAACTGCCCCAGGTACTGCGCCCGGATCGTCACCAACGTAAAGATCGGCCCCTCCCCCAAATGGATGCGGGAGTACCTGCACGGCGCGGGCATGCGCTCCATCAATAATATAGTAGACATCACCAATTTCGTGATGCTGGAGACCGGCCACCCCATGCACGCCTTTGACCTAAGCAAGGTCAAAAACAGCACCATCGTCGTGCGCCGCGCGCACGAGGGCGAGATTCTGAAGACCCTGGACGGCAAGCAGCATACCTTGAACGGCAGCATGCTGGTGATCGCGGACGACAAAAACGCCACCGGCCTTGCCGGCATCATGGGCGGCGAGGAAAGCGAGATCGTAAGCGACACGGCAAGCGTCCTGTTCGAGTGCGCGGCCTTCGAGCGCGGCAACAACCGTGTGACCGCAAGGAGCCTGGGCATCCGCACGGAGTCCAGCGGCCGCTTTGAAAAGGGCGTGTGCCCCGCGACCTGCATGGAAGCGCTGAACCGCGCCTGCATGCTGGTGGAAATGCTCTCCTGCGGCGACATCGTGCCCGGCGCCTACGACCATTATCCTGCTCCCCAGCCCGAAAAGGTCGTCACCGCCTCTGCCAATCGCATCCGCAGGCGCATCGGCGTGGACGTGCCCACTGATAAAATGGAAGAGATCCTTCTCAATCTCAACATCGACACCGAGGTGGACGGCGACACCCTCACCTGCACCGTGCCCGCCTACCGCCAGGACATCGAGGGTGAGGCGGACCTGAGCGAGGAGGTGCTGCGCATGTACGGCTATGAGCACATCCCCTCCACCCTCATGATGGGGCGCACCATGCCCGGCTTCCGCAACGAAAAGCAGTCCTTTGCGACCGACGTAAAAAAGACTTTGGTCGGTATGGGCTTTTACGAGGCGCAGAGCTTCAGCTTCATTTCTCCCACCTGGCTGGAAAAACTGGGCCTTGCCGAAGGCGACTGGCGCTTAAAGCCCGTGGTCATCCGTAATCCCCTGGGCGAAGACACCTCGGTCATGCGCACGACCCTCGTGCCCAGCATGCTCAATTCCCTGGCCCTCAACATGAACCGCGGAAACGAAGATGCAAGGCTCATGGAGGTTTCGCCCGTGTTCGTCCCCAAGGGGGAGGGAGAATTGCCCGAGGAGCACCCCTGGCTGATCCTTGGCCTCTACGGCGCAAACGCGGACTTTTACGAGATGAAGCGCGTGGTCATGTGCCTGTGCGCCGAGTACGGCCTTCGCCCGGACGTGCAGCCGGGCGGAGACGGCTACTATCATCCCGGCCGCAAGGCGGAGATCACTATCCGAGGCGGCAGCGTGAAGCTTGGCCAGATGGGCGAGATCCACCCGCTCACCGCTGAAAAGTTCGGCCTGTCCGAAAGGGCGTACGTGGCCCAGATCGACATGCAGGCGCTCAAAACCTGCCAGGTGCCGCTTGGCGCGGTAAAGCCCCTGCCCAAGTATCCCGCCGTCAGCCGCGACCTTGCGCTGGTCGTAGACGAGGAAGTGGGCGCAGGCCGCCTGATGGGCGAGATCGAGCGCTCTGCCGGCAAGCTGTGCGAGGGCGTAAAGCTGTTTGACGTGTACCGGGGCGAGCGGCTGGGCGAAGGCAAAAAGTCTTTGGCCTTCACCATCACCTTCCGCGCGCAGGATCACACCCTGACCGAATCCGAGATCGGCGCAGCCGTGGAAAAGATCCTGAAGGACACCGGCAAAAAGCTGGGTGCGGTCATCCGGACGTAAAAAAATGCAGCGACGGCGAATATTTCTGTATAAAATTCGCAAAAAATGCATTATAAACCCTTGACGCTTGCAAACCATATGTGATAAAATATACTATCGCTCCGGGTATGTACCCGAAGGCAATATTAATAGGAGGAAGAATCAGATGAAGAAAGTCGTATCTATCGTTCTGGCGCTGATCATGGTGCTTTCTTCAGTGGCCGTACTGGCTGAGGGCTTTGTGCCTGCCGCGTCTTATGATCCCGGCGAGCGCAGCTACTTTGGCGGCAACGTGACCCTGGAGTCCGCGCCTGCTGGCGGCGGATCCATCACCACTGATGTTTACGCCGGTATCGAGGGCAAGGATTACACCGACGAAAAGGTGTACACCTTCAACGATTACACCACCGCCATCACCTCCAGCATGAACTGGGACGTGCTGAGCTGGGAAACCAATGATGACTCCGCCATCACGGACTACATTATCACCGGTTTCTATGCTTTCCACCTCAACAGCGATGTGACTGGTTATTCCATCACCCCTGAAGCCGCTGCGGATTACCCCGTGGACGTGACCAGCGAGTACGTTGGCCAGTATGGCGTTCAGGAGGGTGAGACCGCCAAGGCCTGGCGTATCGCGCTGAACCCCGACGTATGCTTCGACGACGGCACCAAGGTCAACGCTGATGACTACATCTACTCCATGCAGCAGCAGCTCAACCCCAAAATGCTCAACCGCCGCGCGGACAGCTGGTACGACGGACAGTTCTCCATCGTAAACGCGAAGAACTATCTCTACGCCGGCAAGATCACCTACGACGCCATCACCAAGAGCGCCGAGGAGCTGATCGCTGACGGCACCGACGTGTACCTGGATATGGATTTCTGGGGCTGCATCGGCGCTCTGGACGCTGAGGGCAATCCCGCTCCCCAGTACATCAACATCAACGACGAGACCCTCTACCGCGACGAGGCCGTAGCCGAGGGCGAGGACGAGGATTGGATCTCCGCCAAGTATCTGTTTGACAACTATCTGGCCGCCGGCGCTCCCTACGAGAGCTATCAGACCCAGTACCTGAAGGTTGCCAACACCGCCAAGGCCGTCACTTGGGAAGACGTTGGCCTTAAGAAGATCGACGACTACACCATCGACTTCATCCTTGAGGCCGCTGTTCCCCAGCCCGCCTTCTACGTACCCTACAACCTCTCCGGCAACTTCCTCGTAAAGAAGGATGTCTACGAGGCCTGCAAGACCTTCTACAAGAACGGCGCTGAAGTGGCTACCGAAGAGGAAGCCGACGAAGTAAAGACCAACTACTGCCGCTCCCTGGACACCACCGTTTCCTACGGCCCCTACGTCCTGAGCAGCTTCCAGCTGGACAAGGAATACACCCTGAGCCGCAACGACAACTGGTTCGGCTATCATGACGGCAAGCATCTTGGCCAGTATCAGACCGACGCCATCGTCGTCAACGTCATCGCCGATCACGCTACCGCGCTGCTCGCCTTCGAAAAGGGCGAAGTGGACGGCGTAAGCCTCCAGAGCGAGGATATGGAGAAGTACGCTTCCTCCGATTATATCCGCTACACTCCCCAGAGCTACACCACCAAGCTGTCCTTCTCCACCGCTTATGACAAGCTGGTCGAGCATGGCACCAACAGCCAGATCCTGGTCATCGACGAGTTCCGCAAGGGCTTCGCGATGGCGCTGGACGCCAATGCCTTTGCTACCGCTTACACCGCGGCCGGCACCGGCGGATTCGGCATCCTGAACTACATGTACTGCTATGATCCCTTCAGCGGCGCCCTGTATCGTGACAACGACGCGGCCAAGAGGGTCCTGGTCGAGCTGTTCGACATGACCTACGGCGAGGGCGGCACCTATGCCGACCTGGACGAGGCTTATGCGGCCATGACCGGTTACGACATGGACTATGCCCGTGAACTGATGGCGATCGCCGCCGACAAGGCCATCGAGGCCGGCGTTTGGGACGGCGAAGCCCAGATCACTCTGGACATCCGTCTGTACACCGCTGACACCATCTACGTTCAGATGTACAACTACTTCCTGAACCAGCTGACCGAGGCGGTCAAGGGCACCAAGTTCGAGGGCAAGATCACCATGACCATGACCCCCGACTCTGACTACTACAACACCATGTACTCCGGCGGCGCGGACATGATCTTCACCACCTGGGGCGGCGCGGCCATGGATCCCTTCGGCATCCTCGCCCGTTGCTACTGCGACGCTTCCGACGGCAGCGGCAACCAGATGGAGCTCGGCTTCGACACCACCAAGGTCAACGTTACCTACAACTTTGGCGAGATGGGCGAGGTCACCGACACTCTGCAGAACTGGGCGAACTGGGCCAACAACGGCAACGTTCCCAGCATCAACGAGAAGCTCGGCGCCTTTGCTGACTACTCCTACAACACTCGCTGCCAGATCACCGCTGGTATCGAGGGCGCTCTGCTGAACTGGTTCACCACCACCCCCCTGTACTACAGGAACGTGGCCTCCCTGCAGAGCCAGAAGGTCAACTGGGCGACCACTCAGTACCTCAACATCATCGGCTTCGGCGGCATCGAGTTCTACACCTACAACTACGACGACGCTGAGTGGGCCGACTACATCGCCAACAACACTCTGGAGTACTAATCCAGACTACCGCGTTTATCTGATTTAAACCGGATGGGTGCGGGCATGGGCTTTGCGTCCATGCCCGCGCTCCATGTATTTGAATTCCCCTTGGCTAACAGTAAAACATAATAATACTGGGTTTCCGGCCATATGCGGTTTTGCCAGACCCTGCCAAAGCGCTCGCGCGCGCAGGGAAGTGGCCAACAGGCGCGCTTATGCCGAAGTGCTTCCTTGCCGGACAACCTTTATCGGAGGTAGGTACAACTCATGAGCAACCGGCAAGGCATGACCAAATACATCATAGAGCGCATACTGTACATGCTGCTTACGATGTTTGTAATCACAGTAATGTGCTTTGTGCTTATTAAGCTGCTGCCGCTGCCCGTCATTAAGGAGCAGGGCAGAGACATCAACCTCATTCTCAAGACCCGGGAAAAGATGGGCTACAACAAACCGATCATGGTGCAGTTCTACCTGTACATGAAGGCCATCATCACCGAGTGGGACTGGGGCGTTGGCGAACAGATGTACGACGGTCTGCGCATCTGGGACGTCATGGTTGAAAAGCTTCCCTACACGGTCATCGTCAACCTCTATTCGATACTCGTTTCGATCCCTCTGGGACTTGGACTTGGAATTTACGCGGCGCTCAAAAAGAACAAATGGCAGGACGCGTTCATCTCGACCATGGTCATGGTGTTCATTTCGGTGCCGTCTTATGTATATGCTTTTTTGGTGCAGTACAT
>CADBNW010000039.1 GCA_902796025.1 uncultured Eubacteriales bacterium | reverse complement strand
TGAGCGCGGAGATCCGCGAAAAGGCGGACGCGGACAAGTACGCCGCAAACGCCAGGGCCGACGCGGACAAGTACGCAGCCGAGGCCGCCGCCGAAGCCGCCCGCGTAAGACGCCAAAACGAGGCGGACGCCACCCTTTACGAAACCCAGAAGCAGGCCGACGCCCGCAAGGCCGCTGCGGAAGCGGCGCGCTTTGCCGCCGAGCAGGAGGCCGCAGGCATCCAGGCCAAGGGCGAGGCGGAGGCCGAAGCCATCCGCGCAAAGGCCCTGGCCGAGGCCGAGGGTATCGAAAAGAAGGCGCAGGCGCAGGCGCTGATGGGCGACGCCAGTAAGCTCGAAATGCTCTACGGCGTGCTGCCCGATGTCGCTCAGGCGCTGGCCAGCAGCTTGAACGGCGTGGACAACCTCACCATGTACGGCACCGACGCCAACAGCGAATACATCGGCAAGATCACCCAGGCCATGAACGGCTTTATCAAAGCCATGGCGGACGGCACCGGCATCCGCCTGGGCGCCGGTTTGGCCGGCGTGATCCCCGGCATAGGCGCGCAGACGCCGCAGGCCGCAGGCACCGAGCCCGCGCCAAAGGAATAAACAGCACAAACAAAATGGAGGAAAACAAAATGGCTGAAATCAGGATCACAAAGAACAACTTCGCTTCCGAGGTCGAGCAGTCTACCATCCCCGTGCTGGTGGACTTCTGGGCCACCTGGTGCGGCCCCTGCCGCATGCTGGGCCCGGTGGTGAGCAAGATCGCCGAGGAGTACGAGGGCAAAATCAAGGTCGGCAAGGTAAACGTGGACGAAGAGGGCGAGCTTGCCCAGCGCTTTGGCATCATGAGCATCCCGCTGGTGATCCTCTTTAAGGACGGCAAGGCCGTCAAGCAGTCCCTGGGCTACAAACCCATCGACGCGCTCAAGGCGGAGCTGGGGATCTGAAAACAAATGCGCTGCGGCAGACCGGTCTGCCGCAGCGCATTTTTATTACCTTCATCACCAAGCAGGTCTGTTTTTACGCAACGCCCGACTGATAGCTGTATCCGGAGGCATCAATTATGAAAAAGCTGCTCGTCATTCTGCTGTCCCTCCTGCTCGTCCTTCCGGCCTTTGGTGAAGACACATTGGACACGGGCTTTGAGGACGGGACGCTTTCCGTGGTTCCCTGCGCCCTGCCGCAGGTAGATCCCAAGGACGTCACCCTGCCAGAGGGGCTTTGGGAGGCGCTGGGCATCGAAGCGCCCGCGGACGTGGACGCCTATTTGGAGGAGGCGCTCAAGGAAAACGCCCTCTATCCCCTTTCCTTTACCGCGGACGGCAAAAGCGGCATTTTGAGCTTTATGGAAACCCTGATCGCCTGCTATAACGGGCACTATGCGCCGGTTTATCCCTCGCCCGACAAGGGCGTTCAGGACACAAACGGCAATCTTGCCCGCTTCATCGCCACCGGCGCGGGCATGGTGATGGGCAGCGAGGGCGCGGTCTTTTCCCCGGACGGACGCTACGCGGTCATTTTAAACGCGAGCGCTGTGATGCAGTTTAACCGGATGAACTACGATCCCATCGTGATCGACCTGCAAAGCGGTGAAGCCGTGCTCACCACGACATACGCAAACGGGCCCATCGGCGATCCCGCCACCGGCTGCGCCCTGACCGCCTGCTTTTCGAGGGACGGCGACACGCTGTACTACACCGTCTTTTCCCGAAGGGCTGTCCATCTGTACGCCTACAGCCTTTCAAAAGGCAAAACCCAAAGGCTTTGCACTTACAACGGCTTTGCCTCCTATCCCAGGCTCGTGGAGACGGCCTCGGGCAATCTTTTGCTGTTAAAGGACGCGACCCGCATAAACGAGTCCACGGGCTTTGTGGAGTTTTGCCATATCGGCCAGCACTGGCAGGCGATCCTTCGCCCCTCCTACCTCATCACGCGCTATTTCACCCCAACATCCCTGCAGTATTCGCAAAGCGCTGATCTGGCCCTCGTCCTTGGCCACTGCGCTTCAAGCGGCGTAAGCATCTTTCAGCTAATCGACATAAACCACCAGCGTCTGGGCTTTACGGATTACTACGGCATTTTACAGGAGGACCAGCAGCTAAAAGCCCTGAGCCTTCGGGACATGACGGAGATCATGCGCTACAGGAGCGGGGAGAACCCCTACATGGCCATCATCAGCGCCGCCTTCTCGCCGGATGGCAGGTATTTGCTGATGCTTACCTATAGTCGGCAACGCCCGCAGCTTGCGCTGATCAGGCTGAGCGACCTTACGTGCCGCAGCATTGCCCTGCCGGAAGAAATGAAGCTGGTCAATCTGACCAGAGCGTCGCTTGAGTGGAACGACGAAACGATCCTCCTGCGGGGGCTGTCAAAAAGCGTGTTATTTAACCTGAAATGAATCAAAAAATCTTACGGGGCTGTTGCGCTTATGCAGCAGCCCCGTATCATTATAGGTTTACAGCTTATTTTGTTAGTGTACCGTGATGTCTCCGCTTACGCTGTGCGCCTTTACGCTAAAGCCGTTTTCTCCCCGGCCGCGTGCGTTTTGGATTCCCCCGCTTGTGGAGGAAAGATCAAGCCTCGCCGCGATGCCCTCCGGTATGCTGAGGTCTATATCGCCGCTTACGCTATCAAGGCTTAGCGCTTCGGGCTGATCCGTGCTGTTTACTTTAAGCGTTATATCGCCGCTGGTCGATGCAAGCGAGCACTGTTCTACGCCCGCGCTAACCTCGATATCGCCGCTTGACGATCTGCACGCAAGCTCGTGCACGCGGCCGGCAATGCTGACGTCTCCGCTTACCGAGGTGCTTTTCACCTTAGCGGCGTTTACGTGGAGCTCTGCGTCGCCGCTCCTTAGCTCTGTAAGGCAGGTATCAAACTCTCCATTTATTTTGATATCGCCGCTTACGCTTTTTGCCTCGAGCACAGCCGCGCCGCCGCTGAAGATCAGGTCTCCGCTGGTGGTGCTTATGCCTATCCGGTCCCCAAACGCACACAAGCCAATGTCTCCGCTTCTGCTTTCCAGCGCGCATTGACGCATCCTGCCCGGAAACTCTGCTTTGATATCTCCGCTTACAGTGGCAAAGGCTGCCGACAGCAATTCCACCCGCTCGGCATGGATATCCCCGCTTGCGGTTTTGGCCTGCAGAGCGCTTATGCTCCTTGGAACATAGACTGTTACCTTTACGCCCTCGCGCATGCCGAAAAATGCCCCGGAACGCAGAAGGCGTTTCAGATAAACTTCAAGCCTGTGCATGCCCGCAAAGGAGACACTTGCAAATCCCTCCCCGGACTGCTCGGCGTTAGCTGAGACGACCTCAAGCTTTACTGTATCACCGCTTCGCAAAGCGTTTATGCTGACCGTGCCGTCGTCCGGTTCAAGGCGCAAGCGTATTTTTCCATCGGGGGAAGGCAAAAAGTCCAGGTCCTGATCAGAGGCCTCGATGCTCAATTGACTTATTCCCTCCGTTTCAAGCTCCAGGCGTTCCAGTTCCACGTCCGCAGTTTTTATGGGGGGCGTGTTTGGGGAAAGCTGCAGCGCGCCTGACGGAGCGGTTGCCTTTTTAGCGGCCTGAAGCTCCGCGATCACATCCTCCATGCCCTTCAGGCTTTCCTTTATCTCGACGGCCGCAGCCTCCGGGCTCATTCCCTGTGCGCACAGGTCGTTAAAATGCTCCAGACAGTTGTTGCTGATCTCTTCGCGCAGCAGGCGGATCTCGTCGCTGTCGCCCGCGTTTTCAAACAGAGCCGAAACTATTTTCTCTACATATTCGTTCATGGCCGTTTCTCCTCCGGTATCAAATCGTCACACAGGCTGCCCGGCGCAAACCTGCTGCCAAATTCATGACTGCCAAATTCAATGCTGTGCCTAAAGCTTCCAGGCAGCATCTGTACCCGGATGCGCTTTTGCCCGGCAAAGCCGCTTTCCGGAAAGCGGGCGAGATTTTTATCGTCATAATACTGCCCCTTTCTACGCATCCGTCTCATCTCCGATCAGTCTGTCCAGTATTTCGCGCGTCTCAAGCCACATCCTTCTGTCCCGCATGAGCCGCTCCTGTCCCTTGGGCGTCAGGGTGTAGTAGCGCCGCCTGGCCCCCTGGTTTTCGTCGCCCCAGTACGAGCTGATAAGGCCGTCCTTTTCAAGCCGTCTGAAGGCGGTGTAGAGCGTGGCTTCCTTCAATTCTACGTTTCCGCCGCTCTGCTCGCTGATTTGCTTATTGATCATGTAGCCGTAACTGTCTGCGCGCAAGAGCTGTCTTAAAAGGATCGTATCCGTATAGCCGCGCAGCAGATCTGCTTCTATCGCCATCTCATCACCTCCACGATCTATATTATATGCATATATACCTCATCTGTCAATGTACTTCATAAAATTATTTATGTTAATTCATTCCAAGCTTGCCATCGTCAGGCGCCGGGAGATCGGCTTTAGACATACAGAGATATAAATTTATGCGGGCATTGAAAGCGCTCTCCTTTGTAAACTTTTGCAGTATCACTTGACGCATAATACTATGTGTTGTATAGTATTATGCAAAAGGAGGCATGCTATGGACATACAGCTAAAGCGCGGGCTATTGGACATTTGCGTGCTGGCAGCGATCAGAAGCAAGGATTCCTACGGCTATCAGATCATAAAGGACGTATCGCCCTTTCTGGAAATATCAGAATCCACCCTCTACCCCATCCTGCGGCGGCTGGAGGAGGCCGGGTGCCTGAAGGTCAGAAGCGTGGAGCACAACGGGCGGCTGCGCAAGTACTATCACATCACAGACGCGGGACTAAAGCGCATAGACGAGTTTTTGCGCGACTGGCACGCGATACAGGGCATCTACGAATTTATAGCAAGGGATGATCGGGCATGAACAGGGCAAGGTTTTTGAGAAGCCTGGAACGGGCGCTTCGGGCATACCCCCGCGACAGCGTTCAAAAAACGCTGGACTACTATGACGAGATGATCAGCGACCGGATGGAGGACGGCCTAAGCGAAGAGCAGGCCGTAAACGCCTTAGGCAGCATAGAGGACATCGTGCACAGCCTTCCCCAGGCGGAGACGCCAGTGCCCGCCGGGCGGCGGAGAAGGGGGTGGAACACAGCGCTGATCGTGCTGGGCTTTCCTCTGTGGCTGCCGCTGCTGATCGCGTTTTTTGCCCTGCTGCTGTCCGGCCTTATAGTGCTGCTTGCGGCAATTGTCTGCCTTTTTGCTCTGGAGCTGGCGCTTGCAGCAGCCGCTGTATGGGCCGCCGCAGCGGGCCTTTACCAGCTGTTTAAGCTGAATTGGGCGCAGGCGCTTTGCCTGTTTGGCGGCGCGCTGAGCTGCGCGGGACTGAGCTGTCTGCTCTTTGCGCCCGTCATGCGATCCGCCAGGTCCTTGTGCAGACTGCTCCAACGCATCTGCGCCTGGGTCAGGCACATTTTTACGAGAAAGGCGGTATAAAGCAGATGAAAGCTTCAAGGGGCATGAAAACGGGCGCTGCGCTGCTGGCGCTTGGATTTGTTCTGCTGTTTGCGGGCTGCGCGGCGCTGGGCTTTGATTTTACCAGGCTGGACACGCATGAATATGTGGATACCGCCTGGGAAAGCGCGGAAGCGTTTTCCGCCATTCGCATAGTGGAGGACACAGCCGATATCAGCATCCTGCCCTCCAGTGACGGGCGCTGCCGCGTGGAGGTAAGGGAAAGGCAGGACCTTCCCCACAGCATCCAGCTGCAGGACGGTACATTGCAAATCGAGCGCAGCAAGGAGACGAACTGGCTGAACAGGCTCTTCTCTTTTCAGCTCAAGGATCTCCCTCTCAGGCTGTATCTGCCCGCGGAGCGCTGCGCAGCGCTTACGATCGACAGCTCGACCGGGGACATCAGCGTTTCCGAAGGGCTTAGCTTTGACGCAGCGTCGATCCATCTGTCCACCGGCGACGTGGAATGGGCCGCCGCGTGCGCAAAGGAGCTTGCGATAGACACTTCTACCGGGGACGTGAAAATCCAAAGCATATCAGCCGGGGACGTCAAAATATGCGTAAATACCGGGCACATCTCGCTTGAGCATGTAAAGGGCGAATGCGTTCAGCTGCGCTCCACTACCGGTAGGATCAGCGCAGAGGCACTGAACTGCGCGGAGCTTGACATAAAGTCCACGACCGGCCACGTGATTTTAAGCGACGCCGTCGTACAGGGCGCGCTTTCAGCAAGCGCCACGACCGGCGATATCAGGCTTGAGGGCTGCGATGCGTCTGCGCTTCGCTTAAAAACCGACACCGGCGACATCACGGGCGAGCTGCTTAGCGAAAAGCTTTTCATCGCCCACTCAGATACCGGGCGGGTACGGGTGCCGGACACGCGAAACGGCGGAGAATGCCGCGCGGAAACCGACACCGGCTACATCGAACTGACGATACGATAAAGAAGCCTTGCGGAAACGTATCAGAATCTTTTGAGCGTTTTTTCCGGGATGCGTTGACAGCGCCCGGGGGTTTGGTCTAAACTTTACTGGCCGCGTGCAGACGCGGCCAAAACGTTTTATCACAGGAGGCGCAGCCATGTCCTGGCGGGAAGAGCTTAAAAAAATCGCGCGGGAGACCTCTCCCCTGATCACACGAAGGCCCGGGGAGGTCTTAAGCAAGGAAGGGCACGCGAACTTTGTGACCGATATCGATCTTTCGATCCAGGCACAGCTGAAAAAGCGACTGAGCGCGCTGGTGCCCGGCTCGCATTTTATCGGCGAGGAGAGCGAAAACGAGCTGCTTGGCGGCGCGCCCACCTGGATCGTCGATCCCGTGGACGGAACCACCAATCTGATCCACGACTGCCGCTGGTCCGCTGTGTCCATCGCGCTGTGCGAGGGCGGGCAGCCCTGCGCGGGGCTGATCTGGCAGCCCTACACCGGCGAAATGTTCTTTGCCGAAGCGGGCAAGGGCGCGTTTTTGAACGATGCGCCCATAAGGGTATCTCAAAATGCGCTGCCGGACGCGCTGGTTGCCTTTGGCACCGCGCCCTACAACGCGGAGCTGAGCCAGCAAAGCATGCGTGCGGCGCTGTGTTTTTTGACCCATTGCGCGGACATCCGCCGGGCGGGGTCTGCGGCACTGGATCTGGCCTATGTCGCGTGCGGGCGGGCAGACATCTATTTTGAGCTGATCCTGAAGCCCTGGGACTATGCCGCAGGCGCGCTGCTGGTGAAGGAGGCGGGCGGCTGCTTTATGACGCCCTTTGAAGGGGGAAAGGATAGCGCGCCCGTCTGGGATCGCCCCGCCGGCGTCTTTGCGTCAAACGCCGTGTGCCGCGAGCAGGCGCTTGCGCTTCTGATGCAAAGCGCAGGGAAATACTAAGGCTCCTTGGGCCGGTACGCAGCCTCGAGCCTTGCGACAAGGCGCTTCAAGTGCTCGCGGGCCTCGCTTTCCCGAAGCAGCACATCCTGCGCTTTTGGCGCTTCGTCCCCCATCAGGCCCGTAAACTGGCTGACCTTCAGGCCCAGGGCGTCCTGCATTTCGCTGTCGCTGCCCGAGGGCGCGACCAGATAATAGCACAGCACGCTGTCCTTTTGGCCGATGCGATGCGCCCGGTCCTCCGCCTGGGAGTGCACCGCGGGCGACCAGTCCAGTTCGCCAAACACCACGCAGTTTGCCCTCTGCAGGTTCAGGCCGCTGGCGCTTCGAAGGCTTACGGCGCAGAGATTTGTTTTTCCACTCATAAAGGCCTCCACCGCAGCGGCCTTTTGCGCGTCCGTCTCCCGTCCCGTGATGAAGACGGGATGGTAGGGCTTTAATTCCTTTTTGTAGATGTCCATCACCGCGTGGTGATGCGCCATCAAAAGCACCCTTTCGCCCCCCTCCAGCAGCGCCCCCACAAAGGCCGATACGTAAGGGGCCTTGGCGACGCCCGTGGCCTGGCGCTGCAGCTGGCAGATCTCATCCTCCAACAGCGCGCGGCGGGAGGGGCTGTCCGCCTCCCGAAGGAAGGCAAGCTTTTCCGCCATGGGCTCCATCAGGCGCGCATACACCCGGTCGTCAAAGTCGATGTATTGCACCAGCCGCCGCTTTGGGGGCAGCTCGCTCAGCACCTCGTCCTTGGTCCTTCGAAGCATCAGCCCCTCGCGGCGCAGGTGCTCGCCCAGCAGCTCGGGCTTTGCCACGATGTTGCTGCCGTAGCCGTAGCACCATTCGCGGGAAAAGCTCTCCCAGTCCCCCAGGCAGTGAAAATCCAGAATGTTGACAACATTCCAGATCTCGCCGCCGTGATTGTAAATGGGCGTGCCGCTTAGGCCGATCACGTTTTCGCTGGTGGCAGCAAGCAGGCTCGCGGCGGAATATTTTTCCGTGCCCGCGTGGCGCAATTCCTGTATTTCGTCGAAAATGACAGCCCCGAAGGCGTACTTGTCCAATTCACCCTTCCAGCCGCGAAGCAGCAGATAATGCACCAAATAGACGTCCGCCTCCGGCAGAGGATAGGGCTTTAGACCTCGGATCACGTGCACCCGCAGCGAGCCATCCGGCTTTAAAAAGCGCTCCGTCTCGCTTTGCCAGTTGCGCACGAGGTGGGGCGGCACCACGATCAGCGCCGGGTACTGATCGAGGGACGCCAAAAAGGCCAGCGCCTGCACGGTTTTGCCAAGGCCCATCTCGTCGGCCAGCAAACAGCGCCGGTTGTTCAGCAAAAACGCCAGTCCCTCCCGCTGAAACTGCATCAGCTCCCCGCCAAACTCCCCCTCGGGTGGAGAGACGTACTGCGGCGCGTTCAGGCTCTCTTCGCGCCTGATGGCGTAGGCTCTGGCCTCCTCCAGCGCCGCCTCCCAGCGGCTCCGGTCCGCTTCCTTTACGGTAAGGGGATAGCGCAGCATCAGCCAGTTGAGGTCGCCGATGATGCGCCGGTGGGCGGTAAATCGCGCAACGCCCCGCCCGCGCCCTTCACAGCCGGGAAACAGGCGCTTGGCCAGCTCCGTTACGCAGGGATCACCCTTGATCGTCCAGCAGCGGGAGCGCCGGTTGTAGGAGAGGGTGCCATAGCTGCGGGCGTTTTCGTCTACGCTTTGCAGATATTGGGGTGTCTTCATTTTACAAATCTGATAGTCTGGAAATATTGTAGGCTTTGATCCTGCGCGCTACAGCGCGATCCCCCACAGGCGGTCGAGGGAGAGCTGGCAGACGCGCTTATCGCCGATTTGATCCGGCAAACGCACGCTGCGCTGGGTGATCACCAGGATCTCCTTCAGCAGCGGGCTTTGCAGGTAGCTCGCGATCTGCCTTTTCAGCGCGGCGGGCTGCGGGCGGCCCTTTTTGATCTCGATGCCTACGCCATCGCAGAAAAAATCGATGCGTCTATGCGCGTCCAGGCGCATTTCGTGGGTGAAGGCAAGGCCGCCTTCCTCAAGCGCCCGCGCCACATGAGCGTGAATGTCGCTTTCCAGCGGCATTACCCCAAGCCTCAGCGGGCTTAATGCCAACAGGATGCGCTTTAGCTCCTTACTTTGTCCTCTGTCGTTCATCCAGTTGTAAAACAACGGGGCGGGTACAGCCCGCCCCGTAAATGCCATCTTTTTCCAGCTTTGATCCGTTTTAGATCGTGATGTTCTCGCCCTTCAGACCCACAAAGGCGCCGGTTTTGTCCAGGCCGCTTTCGGGGTGCGCGATCAGCCACTTGTTGACATGGGTCAGCAGCTTGTCCTCGTCCGTGTGGGCCGCGCCGCGCTCGGGCAGCGGCTCGTTGGTGCCGCGGGGGAGCACCACCGTGCAGCGGAAGGTGCCGTCCGGGGTCGCGGAGATCGGCGCGTAGTGCAGGGTGGTCGCGTAGATCTCGACCAGCGTGCCCTTGCGC
>CADBNW010000038.1 GCA_902796025.1 uncultured Eubacteriales bacterium | reverse complement strand
GTTGAACTTTTCCTTCTGCTCGCCCGCGGCGGGATGGTTGAACTGTACGGTGATGCCGGTTTTGTCCATGATCACCTGATAGGAGCCGACCTCGGATACGCTGTTTTTGGTGGCGGACCACTTGACGTCCGTCTCCATAAAGCAGGTGAGGGTCACGGGCTCGTCCACGAGGGGCAGGTTGCCTTCGGCAAGGCCGGCGCAGCTAAGCGCAAGCAGCATTGCAAGCAACAGTGACGCAAGCTTTTTCATTTGTATATCCTCCTTCTTTTTAACGCGCAGCGCGCGCAAAGCTTTCAGGAATTACCTCCGGCGGCGGGGATCTGCGGGTACCACTTGGCCCGCTGCTCCGGGGTGGGCTCAGTTTCGCCGACCTCAAAGGTGTGCTTTTTGAGCAGCCCGGTCATGCGGCATATCTCATCCTGCAGGGAGGCTTCGTCCTTTAAGTCCGTAAGCTCCCAGGGATCGTTTTCCATATCGTAGAAGCTGATGGGCGCGTACTCTCTCATCGAAACGGTCAGCTTGTATCTGGGCGTGCGGATCATGCGCCAGGGCTCCTTGCCGCTTACGTATTCGCTGATGATGAAGTCGCTGGTATTGTCCGCATCGCCGCGCAGATAGCTAAAAAAGCTGCTGCCGTCCACGTCGTCTGCGGCCTTTAGACCCGCTGCGGCAAGGGCCGTGGGCAGGATATCCACGCCGCTTACGAGCTTATCGGAAACGACGCCCTTCAGCCCGCCGGGAAGCCTTGCGATGAACGGCACGCCCGCCGATTTTTCGTGGGGATAGCATTTGTTCTTCAGGCCGTGGCTGCCCTGCATGTCACCGTGATCCGAGGTGTAGACGATGAGCGTATCGTCGTAGAGCTTCAGGCGCTTCAATTCCCCGATGATCCTGCCCACGCCCGCGTCCACCTGGGTGACCATGCCCGCGTACAGGCGCTGGTATTCGTCCATGTTTCCGCCGTAGCGCTGATAGTCCGGGCAGCCCTCGAAGGGCCTGGGGCTGTAGGGGCTGAAGGTGGGGGTATAGGGATCCACATACTGATAATCGGGGGTCTTTGCAAACACCTTGCCCTCGTAGAGGCGGGCGTATTCGTCCAAAGGCTGCTCCGGATAATGCGGGGCCTGGTAGCTGACCATCATCAAGAAGGGCTTTTTCGTGCCCGCCGCCTCGTTTAGGCGCTCTATGGCAAGATCCGTGGTGACGTCGGTGCGGTGCTTTTGAAATTCGTGCGGCTGGTCGTTTTCGTCGTAGAACAGCACGTGGTTTTTGAAGGGCGGCCGCACGTCAAAGCCGTTATAGCACTGGTAGCCGATAAAGCGCTCGAAGCCACCGCGAAGGGACTCCTCGATGGGCCCCTGGCCGTTGCCGCCAAGGTGCCACTTTCCCACATATGTGGTAAACCAGCCGGCCTCCCTCAGGCGGTCAGCGATGGTGGGCACGCCCTCGGGCAGGGGAAAGCAGTTGTTGTACACCCGGCAATGCGAGGTATACTGTCCGGTCATAAGGCAGCCCCGGTAGGGCCCGCACACGGGGTTTGGCGAATAGGCGTTTTGAAACAGCACACCGTCGTCCGCAAGCGCGTCCAGATTGGGCGTGATGAATTCCGGATCGACCCGGCCCAGCGCGTATTTGTGCTGCTGGTCGGAAAAGAGCACCAGAATGTTCATATCTTTACCCCTTTACAGAGCCGATCATGACGCCCGTCACAAAGTATTTTTGGATGAACGGATATACGCACATGATGGGCAGCGTGGCCACCGCGATGGTGGCGTATTTGATGTTTTCAGAGATCATCTCCTGGTCGTTGGCGCCAAGCTCGTTGCCCATGGCGCTGACGTCGTTGGAAATGAGGATCTCCCGCAGGATCAATTGCAGCGGATACTTGGCGCGGTCGTCCAGGTAGATGGCGGCGTTGAACCAGCTGTTCCAGTGGCCGACCCCGTAAAACAGCACCATGACTGCGATGATGGCCTTGGACAGGGGCAGGATGATCCGGATGAGCACGGTAAAGTCGCTTGCGCCGTCGATCTTGGCGCTTTCCTCCAGACTGAAGGGGATGCTCTCAAAGGAGGTGCGCATGATCATGAGGTTGTACGTGGTCACAAGGCCCGGCAAGATCAGCGCCCAGCGGCTGTCGATCAGGCCGTAGGACTTGATGACCAGATAGGTTGGGATCAGGCCGCCGTTAAACAGCATGGTGATGACGACGATCAGGTTGAAAAAGCGTTTCAGCATGTAGCGCTGCCTGGACAGCACGTAGGCCGCAAGCGCAGTTACCGAAACGTTGCACAGGGTGCCCACGGTGATCAGGAAGATCGTGTTTAAGTAGCCGGTCAGGATGGAGCGGTTGTTCAGCACCAGCTTGTAGGCCATGGTGGTAAAGCCCAGGGGATGAAAAAGGATGCCCTTTGAGCGAATCAGCCGCACCGGGTCGCTGACGGATGCAAACAGCACGTACAGCATGGGGTACAGCGTGATGAACGACACCAGCAGAAGGATCAGCACGTTGAACACGGTAAAGACCTTTTCCGGCCTTGTGCGCTTTTGCAGCATGTTGCTTGCCCTCCTTCCTAAAACAGGCTGGTCTCGTTCAGCCTGCGGCTGATGGCGTTGGTGCCCATGAGCAGGATCGTGTTGATGACCGAGTTGAACAGGCCTACTGCGGCAGAATAGCCGTAATTGGCCTCCTGCAGGCCTTTGCGGTACACAAAGGAGGAAATGACGTCAGCGGTCTCGTAGGTGCCGCTGTTGTAAAGCAGGATGACCTTTTCAAAGCCCACGTTCATGATGGTGCCCATGCGCATGATCAGCATGATCACAATGGTGGGCACGATGCCGGGCAGGGTAATGTGCAGCGTTTGCTTCCAGCGGCCCGCGCCGTCGATGACCGCGGCCTCGTACAGCTGCTGGTCCACCGCCGCCAGCGCGGAAATGTACACGATGGAGTTCCAGCCCATGTTCTGCCATACGCCGCTGGCTACGTGGATGGTGCGGTAGTATTTGGCCTGCAGAAGAAAGCTTTGCCTTTCGCCGCCGAAAAACTCCACGATGTCGTTGATCAGGCCGTCCTTGCTCAAATACTCGATCAGCAGCGAGCACACTACCATCAGGGAAATGAAGTAGGGAAGGTAGGTGACCGTCTGCACGACGCGCTTAAAGGTCTTGTTTCTTAGCTCGTTCATCAACAGCGCCAAAATGATCGGCGCAGGGAAGCCGAACAAAAGCGCAAGAAAGCTCAGCATCAGCGTGTTTCTGAGCAGACGCCAGAAATAGCTGCTGGCAAAAAAGCTTACAAAGTGCTTAAAGCCCACAAAGCTGCTGCCCGTGATGCCGAGGCGGGGCGTGTAGTCGCGAAAGGCGATCTGCGCCCCGTACATGGGCACGTAGTGGAACAGGATAAAATACAAAATGACCGGCAGGAACATAAGATAGATGCCCCTGTTTCGCACAAGGTCGCGCTTGATATAGCGCAGCGTGCCCTCGCGATGCCGTGACTTATCCGTCGTCATGCTTTACCTCCCTGCCCGTTTCAGGCAAAAGGCAGGATCTCCGCCTCCGGCTCCCCGGCCTTTTTCATAAACTGCACAAGGCGCTTTCGCATTTCCTCGCGCACCTTGGCGAAGCGGGGATCGGCGATCAGGTTGTTGTTTTCAAAGGGATCGTTCACAAGGTCGTAAAGCTTTTCTTCGCGGTAGAGCTTTGGAAAAGCCTCGTCTATATCGAAGGTGGGCGAAGCCACGCAGTACTTCCACTGCTTCGTGCGCACGGTCCTGGCGTTTTCCGCCTCGCTGATCTGCGCGTACACCGCGTCCGGCCAGTCCTTTTCTTCGCCCTTGACCAGGCGAAGCAGCGAACGGCCCTGATAGTGCGGGGGGATCTCCAGCCCGGCGATATCCAGAATGCTTGCGGGGATGTCGATCAGGCTCGCCATTTCGCCGATGCGCCCCGCGCCCTGAAAGCCGCCGCCCCAGATGATCAGCGGCACGTGCAGACAGCCGTCCTCGCAGGAGCGCTTGTACTCAGCGTTTCGGGTCTTGAAGTGGCTGCCGTGGTCGCTGGAATAGATCAGCACCGTGTCGTCCTTTAAGCCCATGGCCTCAAGCGTGTCCATGAGCTTGCCCACGTTTTGATCCAGCAGGTTGCACTGGCCGAGGTAATCCGGATAGTTCTCGCGCCAGTCGCCCTCCTTGCCGACAAGATCACCCGGCGCCTCGTAGCCGGCAAACCTTTTTTTGCTGCCGTCCGGCCCCTCGTAAACGCCGTGATCGTTCTGGTGATGGGGATCCAGCTGGCTGATAAAGAGGAAAAACGGCTTTTCGCGCGAGCCGGCGGCGTATTGATGCAGGTAGTCGATGGCATAGGCGTTGATGCAGTCGATCCGGTGGCCCACAAAATCGTGGCGCTGCATGTCACCGTCGAACACGTGGCCGTTGTAGCCGTGGCTGGTCCACTCCAGGGCGTCCGCCGCCATCCAGTATTCGTAGCCGCCGCGGCGCTCGGGCGGCACGGCCTCCGTGCGGTAGGAGCTGCCCTTGCAGCTTGCAAGGTGCCATTTGCCAACGTAGGCGGTCTCGTAACCGCCGCTGATCAGGCGCCTTGCCAGAGTGTCAAAGCCCTCCGGAAGGATGCGGTGGTTGGTGTGCACGCCGACTTGGGTGGCGTACAGTCCGGTCTGCAGACAGGCCCTTGCGGGACCGCACACGGGCTGACAGGTGAACGCGTTTTCAAACAGCGCGCCCTCCTGCGCCAGGGCGTCCAACACCGGCGTCACGTTCAGCTTCTGCCCATAACAGCCCATGGTGTCCCAGCGCTGCTGGTCAGAGAAATAGAAAATAATGTTCGGCTGTTTCATGCTTTGCCCCCCGATCCAACGCTCGTTTCAAGATCCCGCGCCGCAAAGCAGCTTTGCAATGCGGCTGCAAACATAGTTTAACATACAGTCTTTCTTTTGGCAAGATGAAAATAAAGGCAGAAGGTATCTCTGTCGAAATGGGAAAAATCATTCCAAAGGTCTGCGAGAAAGGGCAGACCAATTCATAAACACAGCGATCGATTAAGTGATTTGCAACAGTATGGTGCAATAAAGATAGATGCATAAATCCAGTTCGCCTTGCAGACTTACAAAAAGAAGAGTAATTATCGGCAATATGCATCACTTCACAGATTCTCTGATCCAACGCACCATATCGCCGATGCTGTCCTGCAGGGGACGCGGCTTGTATCCCAGGGCCTTTTCTGACGCGGTGCGGTCGAAATGGGCGTTGGAATCCAACACCGCGACGGCAAGCGGGGTAAAAAAGAGCGGCTGATGCTTTCGGATGCTCCATTTTTCACAGAGCGGCGCGATCGCTTTTGCAAGGAACGTCGGCAGGTACAGCACCCTGCGCTTTTGGCCGCTTGCGCGGTTTGCCGCCTCCAGGATCTCCCGGAGGGAGGCGTACTGTCCGGAGAGGATATACCCTTTCCCCGGCGCTCCGCTCTGAGCGCAGGCGACAAGGCCCTGCGCAGCGTCTCGCACATCCACAAAGTCGTATCCGCCCCGGACCGCTATGGGAAGCTTTCCGGACAGGAACATGGACAGCATGTGCGTAATGCTGCCTTTCCCGCTGTCCCCCGGGCCGATGATGCCGGAGGGAAAAACTGCGCTTGCGTCGAGTCCCCGCCTTGCGGCGTCAAGGACCAGCGACGTCGCAAGGGCCTTGCTTTTTGCGTAGGGACCCGATACGAGATTTGAGGAAAAGCGCGCGTCCGCAGTTATGATCGTTCCCTTGGGCTTTGGCGGGATCGCATGGACAGAGCTTACGTAGACCAGCTTGCCCACGCGGCATCGCTCGCAGTGGGAAAGGATGTTTCTTGTGCCGCCCACATTTACCTGATAAAGCTGCGCGCCCGGATTTGAGGCCACCGAAACGATCCCGGCCATGTGGAAGACGCAGGTCTCGCGGTCTGCGCCCAGAAAGAACGAATGCAGCGATCGATCGTCGCACACATCCCCGTAAACAAGCTCGATCCCAGGCGGAAGCCTCTGGGCCAGCGGATCGTTTCGCATGATCAGCGCGCGGATCTGCGCCTTTTTACAGATCAGCACATTTACGACTTCGCGGCCCAGAAAGCCCGTCACCCCAGTCAGCAGATAATTTTGATACATGCGCGGCCTCCTTTTGCAGACAAGTGTTGATTAACTTTCACAAGTACAGTATAATGGAATCGGTCGGGCCAATCAACCAACAATAAACCGCGTTGAGAAAGATAAACGACATTGCTCAAAGCTGTGTTGGAGCGATGCGCTTTTTATAAAGGCAAAATATGGGTTACGGAGAAGCTTATGCCAAAAACTGACGCAAGGGTGCGCTACACGCGGCGCGTATTGAAGGAGTCCTTTTTGAAGCTGCTGCGCGAAAAGCCTGTAAACCGCATCACGATGAAGGAAGTCTGTGAAATGGCCGAGTTGAATCGCGCCACCTTTTACGCGCATTACAGCGATTGCTTTGCCTTGCTGGAGAGCATCGAGCAGGAGCTGATTGACGCGTTCCAAAAAGCTCTGGAGCTGATCGACGCTTTGGACGCAAGCGCCATGATCGACGCGCTGTATACCATGGTCCAGCAGCACGAAAACGCCTGCCGGGTGCTGATCTTTGGCGGCAGAAGCGCTTCTGTTACGGGCAGGATGATCGACCTGGCCCGTCAGGCCAGCGTCGCCCGCTGGAGGCAGTATCTGCCGCATGCAACTGGCGAAGAGCTCGAAATGCTGTTTACGCACCTGTCAAACGGCCTGATGCACGTCGTCATCGAGGGATACGACAAATACAGGCGCGAGGACGTCATCGCCTTTGTCAACCGGATCGTAAAAAGCAGTCTGTCGCTGTTTGCGTGACGCTGCGTTGAAGCGGGAATTATTTTCGGCAGCGTTATCGTGTATTTCTCTTTGCAAGACATTAGTATTTCCATGAAGCCTGCCGATTCGTTTTTTTCAAAAGCTGCCAAAGCAGCTTGTGATTTCAAAAAGCCCGCGATCCTGTTTTTGCTCCGTCCTTGTCAAGTAGACACTGAAATAATCCAAATAATCTTTACACACCTTGCCTCATTCGAGGCAGGGTGCATTTGCGCTC
>CADBNW010000037.1 GCA_902796025.1 uncultured Eubacteriales bacterium | reverse complement strand
CACAAGCTCACACATAAATGTGACTTTAACGTCCACATCCTCCGGCGAAAGCGTAAAACAAAACCCGTCCTGCGACAGACGGGAATCTGATGCGGTTATAGTGCCGTAGGTGCTGTCGTTCAGCCGCTGCCATTTCCATAGATGCAAATCGTGGTATGTCACCTCCTCGTGGGCAAAGTAAAAGCACCGCACTTAATGCGATGCTTGATTGGTTTAACTCGCAAAACTGGTAACTTGCTGAGCAGGGAGTCGTGGTGAGTACACAGTTCAAGAATCATCCCCGAAGAGTCGGCCATCAAAGCTCAGCCAAAGACCAATTTTGTATGCTGCCCTGCTCTCATTCCGACCCATTGACTTAAGGAACCGGCCGGTTTATACTATATGCAGGCGGCCGCGCCGGGGAAAGGGAGAGCCTCGGCCGGAGCCGCCAAAAGACGAAAAATGCACGGAGGGGAAACGCATGTCCGAAGCCCTGAACATCATCCAGGATCCGACGCTGACCTATCATCAGGAACTGCTGGCCCTGGCTCGCCTGGGCGAGAGCACCGACGATAGCCTGCGCTACAGCGATGCGTATTACGAAGGCAAAAAGAAGGGCGCGCTGTGCGACCTGAACGAGGGCGTCATGCCCTACCGTCCGCGCTATATTTGTCCGGATTATGAACTGCTGTTCAGCAAGGGCTGCAAATTCCTTGGGCTGGAGCCGCCAAAGGACCTGCTCGAGGCAGTGAACGCGCTGGAGATCTTCTATTGCCACGTCCCGTCGATCACTTCTTTCCCGGTCTATTTGGGTGATCTGGACAAGCTGCTTGAACCCTTTGTCGTCAGGGAGGACAGGGCGTTTGCGAAGAAGGTGCTGGGCCTTTTCCTGCGCAATATCGACCGCGTGCAGACCGATTCCTTCGTCCACGCGGACATTGGCCCGGAGGACAGCGTCACTGCGCGCATTCTGCTGGAACTGACAGAGGAAATGCAACTTGCCGTGCCAAACCTCACGCTGCGCTACGACCCGGAAAAGACGAGCGACGACTTTGCCCTCGCCTGCGTCAAATGCATGCTCCGGACCGCAAAACCCTCCTTCGCCAACCACCGCATGTTCGTCGGTGAGTGGGGTGAACGCTACGCCATTGCCTCCTGCTACAACGGTTTGAACATCGGCGGAGGCGGCTACACACTGCCGCGCCTGCGCTTGTACGAGTGCGCGCTGGACGCGAAGAGCCCGGAGGATTTCCTGGAGCGGGAGCTGTCGCGCTACATCGACCTGCAGCTGGAATACATGGATAAGCGCGTGAAATTTATCGTTGAGGAATCGAGTTTTTTCAAAACCAACTTCCTCGTCACCGAAGGCTTCGTCAGTCGGGAAAACTTCACCGGCATGTTTGGCGTCGTGGGCCTTGCCGAGTGCTGCAATTATCTGCTTGGCATTGCAGACAAGAAAAAGGGATTTGGCATGAACGCCAAAGCTGCCGAACTTGGCCTTCAGATCATGGACGCCATTCAGGCGCGCGTTGCCGCGCACGAAGCGCCCTACTGCGAGGCCTACGGACACCGCTACCGCCTCCACGCCCAGGTGGGCATCGACTCCGACGGCATGGACGATTCGCCCGGTACGCGCATCCCGATCGGCGTGGAGCCCACGATGCTGGAACAGCTCGAAGTCAACGAAAAGTTCCACCGTTATTTCCCGACCGGCACGGGCGATATCTTCAAGTTTGAGCAGACCTGGCTCAACACACCCGAGGCGGTCCTTTCAATCATCAAGGGTTCGCTTGCAAACGGCCTGCGCTACTTCTCCGGATACCTGGAAAACAACGACGTCGTGCGCGTCACGGGCTATCTCGTCAAAAAGAGCGAGATTGAAAAGCTGCGCGCGAAAAAGCAGTCGCTCAACAACGTCACAGTCTTCGGCATGGGCGCCCAAGACGGCGGCCACGCGCTCGAGCGCAGGGTACAAAAGCATGACGAGAGCGCCGGTCAATAAGATCATCCCGTTTTCCAACGTGGATGGCCCGGGCAACCGCTGCGCGGTCTTTTTTCAGGGATGCCCTTTCAATTGCCTGTTTTGCCATAACCCCGAAACCATACACCTGTGCGAAAACTGCGGACGGTGCGTAAAGGGCTGTAAGGCCGGCGCGCTGGGAATCGACGGGAAGGGACAGGTCGTTTGGGACAGCGCCCGCTGCGTTCAGTGCGACACTTGCCTGAGGCTCTGCCCCCACGACGCCTCGCCGAAAGTCCGCTGGATGACGGTGGAGGACGTGCTCAGGGAGGTTCGGCGCGCCGTGCCCTACATTGAAGGGATCACGACCTCCGGCGGGGAGTGCACGCTGTACAACGACTTCCTCATCGAACTCTTTACCAGAGTGCACACTTTGGGCAAAAGCTGCCTGATCGACTCCAACGGCTCGTTCGATTTTGAGGCGAACCCCCGCGTGCTTTCGGTCTCGGAGGGCGTGATGCTCGACGTCAAAGCGGTGGAGGAAAAGTGGAGCGGCGAACTGATCTCACATTCACGGGAAACCGTGCTCAAAAACCTTGACTATCTGCTTTCGGTAGGAAAGCTGTACGAGGTTCGCACAATCCTCTTCCCTGACCGCGACCGCGAAAACGAGGAGACCGTCCGCTATGTGGCGCGGCGCATCGGCGGTGCCTGCTTTTACAAGCTCATCCGATACCGCCCCTTCGGCGTCAGGGAAAAATACCAGAAGCTGCTGGGCGAGTTTGAGACCGACGCCGAATACGCCCGGCACTTTGCCGAACTTGCCCGCGCTTTGGGCGCGGATAAGGCGTATGTGGTATAGAACGAAAAATCCTATCGGCAAAAAAACAGTCGGGTGAGAATTGCCGAATCAAAGGGCGGGAAAAAAGCGGAGACTGATTTGTGTGTCAGCCTCCGGCTTTGGAATGGTCTTATCCAGTTATCTGATCCTGACAAACGGGAATTTGAGTCAATAGCCATGATTGCCAATTTGACAAATTTTACAATATCGACTCTGCACATTTTTCATCCAATCGCCTGCCGCTTCTGTTTCCGTGTCAGTTGTCTCATGTGTAAATACAACGCACCACTCCATTGATGAATCGAAAACATACAAATCCTCCGGGAGCGCATCTGGAATATACATGCACTGCTCCGCTAATCTATAAGATTCATACCACTCAAATTCAATCCGATCTGCCAACTGATGGCAGTCTGCCTTAGCAATAAAGGCAATCGTTTTTGCGCCCTGAAAGTATTCATGCACACCTTTTTCTGTCATGAACAAAACCGTGCCGGTATGTCCGCGAAGATAATCCAGTGCCTCCTTCATGGATGCGCTAGGAAATGCAGGATCCATCTTATCCCACATATAAGCTTGATCATACCATTGCTTGTCAATGGGATAATTGCTCTTGCTCATTTCATCAATCCAGTCCTTATGCTTGATTTGAAAGTATCCCATGTCAAAACAAATTGATTCTGAAAAGCCTCAGTGATATCAGTTACATCATCCAAGAATTCTATATCCATGTTCTTTACCGTTTACGTTTTATGTTTTACTTCTACAAATCCAGATTTTGCGTCATCCCGATAAACGGGAATTTGCTTAAGTCCATATCAAAGAGACTTCTGCATGCAATACATGACATGCCCCTTCGGATAGTCTTCAAGCATGCCGGTTACTCTTTCATAGCCGCTCTTTTTGAAAAATCCCACATTCCAATCAAATGCTTCAATAAACATAACGTCAGCACCATTTTCCTTTACCTCCCGCTCTAACTCGACAAGGAGCTGAGAGCCGATCCCTTGATTACGGTACTTTTCTTCCACCCAGAGCGCATCT
>CADBNW010000036.1 GCA_902796025.1 uncultured Eubacteriales bacterium | reverse complement strand
GAGCGCAAAGCAGGGCATCGGCATCGACGAGGTGCTGGAGCAGATCATTTTGCGCGTGCCCGCCCCCGAGGGGGACGCAGACGCCCCCCTGCAGGCGCTCATTTTCGACAGCTACTACGATAACTACCGCGGCGCGATCTCCTCCGTGCGCATAAAGCACGGCACCGTAAGGGTCGGCGACCGCATCCGCATGATGGCCTGCGGCAAGGAATTTGACGTCACCGAATGCGGCGCGTTTTTGCCGGGCGGCTATCAGCCGACCGGAGAGCTCAGCGCGGGCGACGTGGGCTACATCGCCGCCTCCATCAAGGACATCGCGGACATCCGCGTGGGCGACACCATCACCCAGGCGCTGAATCCCGCCCCCAATCCTCTTCCGGGCTATAAGCCCGTACAGCCCATGGTGTACTGCGGCATCTATCCCGCAGACGGCGCGGATTACGAGACCCTGAAGGACGCGCTGGAGCGCCTGCGCTTAAACGACGCCTCCCTCTCCTTCGAGCCGGAAACCAGCGTGGCCCTTGGCTACGGCTTCCGCTGCGGCTTTTTGGGGCTATTGCACATGGAGATCATCCAGGAGCGCCTGGAGCGGGAATTCGATCTGGATCTCGTCACCACCGCCCCCAGCGTGGTCTACCACGTCAAAAAAACCGACGGCACGATGATCAGCATCGACAACCCCACCAATCTCCCCCCGATCAACGAGATCGAGTACATGGAGGAGCCCTTCGTGGACGCCCACGTGATCACCCCCGCCGACTACACCGGCGCCATCATGGAATTGTGTCAGGAAAAGCGCGGCACCTTCCGGGACATGAAGTACATCGAGGGCGGCCGCGTGGCGCTTTCCTACGACATCCCCTTAAACGAGGTCATCTACGACTTTTTCGACACCCTCAAAAGCCGCACCCGCGGCTACGCAAGCTTCGATTACGAGCTGAAGGGCTACGTGCAAAGCGACCTGGTAAAGCTGGACATGCTTCTAAACGGCGAGGCCTGCGACGCGCTCTCCATCATCGTGCACCGCGACCGCGCCTACGCAAGGGGCCGCTCCATCGCCGAAAAGCTCAAGGACGCCATCCCGCGCCAGCTGTTCGAGATCCCCATCCAGGCGGCCATCGGCGGCAAGATCATCGCAAGGGAAACCGTAAAGGCCCTGCGCAAGGACGTGCTTGCCAAGTGCTACGGCGGCGACATCACCCGCAAAAAGAAGCTGCTGGAAAAGCAGAAGGAGGGCAAAAAGCGCATGCGCCAGGTGGGCAGCGTGGAGGTGCCAAGCGAAGCCTTCATGGCCGTGCTCAAGATGGATACATGACCCCCGCGCTCTACGTCCACATACCCTTCTGCGCGAAAAAGTGCGCCTACTGCGATTTCGAGTCCCACGCGGGCCGGCTTTCAGACGCGGACGCATACATTTCCCGCGTGCTGGACGAAGCCCGCACGCGCAAAGGCGAATACGGCATTTCCTCCGTCTACAGCCTCTACCTTGGCGGCGGCACACCGAGCCTTCTGACGGACGCGCAGCTTTCGCGGCTCACCCAGGGGCTGACCCAGCTTTTTCCCCCCGCCCCCGGCGCGGAAGTGACCCTCGAGGCCAATCCCGGCACCCTCACCCCCTCTTTTTTGAAGACCGCGCGCCGCCTCGGCTTTAACCGCCTGTCCCTCGGCGTGCAGGCCCGGCAGGAAAGACTGCTCCGCATGCTTGGGCGCATCCACCGCTTTGAGGACGCCGCCTCCGCCGTTTCCATGGCGCGGGACGCGGGCTTTCAAAACATCAGCTGCGACGTGATGAACGAATTGCCCGGCCAGACGCCAAAGGACCTTACCGAGACCCTCGATGCGATCATCGCCCTGCAGGTTTCGCACATCTCCTGCTACGGCCTCATTTTGGAGGAGGGCACGCCCCTGCACGCGCGCGTTATGCAGGGAGAGCTCGCCCTGCCGGACGAGGATACTGCAAGCGCCCTCAATCTGCTGGCCGCGCGCCTGCTCGAAGAAAACGGCTATCACCGATACGAGATCTCAAACTTTGCCCTGCCGGGCTGCGAATCCCGCCACAACATCGTCTACTGGACGGGCGGCGACTATCTGGGCCTGGGCGCGGCGGCGCACTCGTTCATGCGCCGTGAGCGCTTTGCCAATCCCGGCCTTGACGAATACCTGTCGGGCGTCAGCCGCCAAGACGCGTACCTTGTAGACGAAAAGGGCGCGCTCGAGGAAAGCATCCTCCTTGGCACCCGCATGACGCGGGGGATCTCCCTGACGGACATCGCGGTGCGCTACGGCGCACAGACGGAACAGGCACTCCGGTGCAAAGCGCAGGAACTGAAGGGGTTAGTGAATGTGCATGACGGCTGTCTGAGTTTCACCCAAGAGGGCTTTTTGCTGCACTCGGCGCTCGTAGCCGAGCTGGTGAGTGCGGTAGAAAACGCGGTCGGAGCTTGAAAAGGAGAATGAAGATGAAACATCTTCTCAGCGCGTTTGTTTTAGCCGTACTGCTGCTCATCGCAAGCTGCTTTGCCGAAACAGGCAGTTACTCTTACGCCCCGTCCGAACAGGCCGAACGCCTTATGCGATATAACAGCTTCGGCCAGCCTGACGAGGGAGCGCGGACGAAATACTGCGGCACATGGTACGCATCGGAAATACTCTATATGGGTGTGCTGCCCGCCGCTTTCTGGCCCGCAACCGACCCGGATACCCTCACCTTCTCTCCGGATGGCAGCGCGCTGTATGAAAGCGCGTGCGAGCTTGGACTTGTCGAAGGGATCACAAGCATCCCCTTTATCTGGGGCAGCTATCCCGGTGGGATTTGGATGCGCCCGACCGACGAATTTCTGTTGTCCTATGCGGAGCAGGAATATTTTGCCTACGATGACGAACCGTATCTTACACAGATGCAAAACGAAGTGGACCTGTTCAGGCTGGAACTTGAGGACGGTAAACTAACGCTGATAAGTCCCACGCAAGCTGTTTCGACCGTATTTACACGGGAAAGGCCGGAAGCCTTGCTTGATCACGAGAAATATGAGGGAAGGGGACCGCTGATCACGGACGACGTATCGGATTTTGACGGTCATTGGTATCCGTACAAAATCGAATTGTACTCTTATCCGATCGACATGAACGCCCTTGCGCATGTTCCGGCGCTGGAGATCACGGTCGAAAACGGCACCGTGGATTGCGAAGCCCTGCGCCTGAAAGATGCCGCATTTGTTTTGTATGGGATTGTGAACAACCTGGGAACCGTGCTGGAGTATGAAACTTCGGAACCAATCGACTATTTCAGTGTTTTTGCCGATGTCATTGAACCTGAGGAAGGGATGTTTATAAACTGCATCGATGACAAACTGACATTTGATTGCGGAAGATTTCTGATACTTTATTGCGAGCGCATAACAACTGCCTGAACAAAAATTGCTATAGAAGGAACGATTATATGAAGCTTTTATATCTCGGCACCGCCGCCGCTGAAGCCATCCCCGCGCTGTTTTGCGAATGTGAAGCCTGCCAAAAGGCCCGCAGCCTTGGCCGCGCCGGCATTCGCGGCCGCGCCGGCTCGCTCGTGGACGGCGTCCTCAAAATCGACTTCGGCCCCGACTCCTACCGCCAGATGCTGGACAACGGCTTGAGCTACGCAAAGATCCATTCGCTGCTGATCACCCACACCCACGAGGATCATCTGGCCGTGGACGAAGTGGCGCTGCGCCGGCAGGTCACCGCCCACATCCACACCGAGCCTAAGCTCATGACCGTCTACGGAAACGCCGCCGTGGGCGAGAAGCTTCGCGGCAAGACCGGCGAGATGCTGGCCTTTTCCGAAATCAAGCCCTTTGTCTCCTACGACATCGAGGGCTATACCGTAACGCCCCTTGATGCCGTGCACTGCTGCACCGCGGAAGGCTCGGACTTCCCCGTCATCTGCCGGGGAAAGCTCTACCACCGCAGCGAAAACGCGCTGATCTTCCTCATCGAAAAGGATGGAAAGCGCCTGCTCTACGCCCACGATACGGACGAGCTCACGACAGAGGATCTTTCCTTCCTGCGCGGAAAACACCTGGACCTCGTCTCCCTCGACTGCACAAACGGCGTTTTACGGTCCACATGGACGGGCCACATGGGCGCGGACCGCGACAAACTCACTCGCCAGGCGCTTAGGGACTTTGGCGCGGCGGACGAAAAAACCATTTTCGTCGCCAACCACTTCTCCCACAACGGCTTCCCCGGCGAAGAGGAGCTGCAAAGGGAGCTGCCCGGCTTCCTCATCTCCCACGACGGCATGGAGATCGAGTTCTGACGCCGCAAGACGATATTTAACACGATCTCCTTCCGTGCTTTCCTGTTTCTTAACTGAAATTTGCGAATATCGATTTTTATGAATGTCCGCGCTGGTATCATGGCAGTGTCCTTCCCTCTTCACAGCGCTCCTTTGAGCGCCTCGCCCGCACGTCCTTTGCAGGAGGAAGCATGAGACCCTACCGCATCCGCATCGAATACGCCGCCGCCCGCGAGGACGGCATCACCATCGTCGAAAGCGCGCGCCCCATGTTCAGCTGGGCGGTCGCGCGCGAGGAGGGCGAGGCCTTTGCTTCGCTCCGCCTGCTCGTAAGCCAAAACGGGAGAATCCTCTGGGACACCGGCTTTCAGCCGGACGCCGCACAGGAAAAGCGCTACACGGGCGAGCCCCTGACCCCCGGCGAAGCCTGCACCCTCCGGGTGGAGCTCAAAAACGCCGCGGGGCGCGTCCAGGCGGATGAGCGCCGCCTTTGCTATGGCGACGTCGGCCCCTGGCCCGCCAAATGGCTCAGCGACCCCGCGCAGGAGGACGGCAGAGTGGTCGCCTACTTTAAGGACTTCGAGCTTTCCTCCGTTCCCCAAAGCGCCTGCCTTTTTGCCTGCGCGCTTGGCTACCACAAGCTGTACATAAACGGCCAGCCAGTGCTTGACCTTCCCCTGAACCCCGCCTTCAGCCAGTACGACAAGCGCGCGTACTACAGCGTGCTTCCGGACCTTTCCAAATACCTTCGCCCCGGCTGCAACCGCATCGGCGTGCGCCTTGCGCGCGGCTGGCGAGATCCCGGCGCAATTTGCTACCGCAGCATGTCCGCGCCCCCCGCTTACACCGGCCCCGCCGCCTTCAGCGCGGCGCTGCGCCTGTCGGACGGCTCCCAAAATACCCACTGGCTACTTTCAGACGAAGGCTGGCGCGCCTTTGACGACCCCGTCACCGCCACCGACCTCTTTCAGGGCGAGACCTTCGACGCGCGAAAGAGCAGGCCAGGCTGGGCGCTTCCAGGCGTCCCCCTCCCAGATGCTCGCGTTCCCGCCCTCCTGCCCTGCCCTGCGGCCAGGCTTTCTCCCCAGACGCTCGAGCCCGTTTCGCCCCAGCAGCTCTACCCCGCGCGCAGCCTGCAGCAGGTCGCGCCCGGCGTCTGGTCGGCTGACTTTGGCCAGAATATCGCGGGCGTGTGCCGCCTGCGCCTGCCAAAGGATCTGCCTGCGAGCACAAGGATCGTTTTGCATCACGCGGAAAATCTGGACGAGGACGGCCGCCTGTTTTTGCCCCAGCTGCGAAAGGCCGCTTCCGTCGATACCTATATCGCAGACGGCGAAGCATCTCACGAAGCCTTCTGGCAGCCGGAATTTACCTATCACGGCTTCCGCTATGCGGAGATCACTGGCTGGCCGGGCGCGCCGCTAAAGGAGGACATCTGCGCGGAGAGCCTGCACACCGACTGCGAAAAGACCACCTCCTTTTCCTGCGGCGAGCCCCGCGTAAACGAATTTGCCCGCGCCGCCCGCATGACCGAAAAGGCCAACATCCACTCCATCCTCACCGACTGTCCCCAGCGGGACGAGCGCATGGGCTGGCTCAACGACGCCACGGTGCGCTTTGAGGCCGTGCCCTACCTCTTCGACGTGGGCCGCCTGTTTCCAAAGGTCGTCCGCGACATCATGGACGCGCAGGACGATGAGGGCCGCATCACCTGCACCGCCCCCTTTGCCTTCGGCTTCCGCCCGGCGGACCCGGTGTGCTCCTCCTTCCTGATCGCGGGCTGGCAGGCGTACCTCCACAGCGGCAACCGGGAGATCCTGCGCGAGGCCTACCCCGCCTTCCGCGCCTGGAACGGCTTCCTTTCCCGCGCTTACCCGGACGGCATCGTCGCCTACAGCCATTACGGCGACTGGGCGGGCCCCGCCTACGCCTGCGAAAGCATGGAGGGCGCGCGCTCCAGCGTCACCCCGGGCGAGGTCATGTCCACGGGCTATCACTACTATAACGCCGTGCTGCTTGGCAAAATGGCAGGCGTCCTTGGCGACGAGGAAGAAACCAAGTTTCAACAAGCCGAGGCGCAAAGGATCCGGGCGGCCTTCTTGCAGCGCTGGTACGAACCCGCATCCGGCAAGGTCGCAACAGGCTCCCAGGGCTGCCAGGCCTTTGCGCTGTGGCTTGACATCCTGCCGCCGGAGGGGCGCGAAAAGGCCGCGCGCCTTTTGAGGGACGACCTTGTGTCCCGCGCGTACAGTTTCACCACGGGGAACCTCTGTACCCGCTACCTGCCGGAGCAATTGGCGCGCTACGGCTACGTAAACGAGGCCTGGACGCTTTTGTGCCGCCAGGAGTACCCCTCCTTCGGCTACATGCTGCAAAACGAGGCCACCACCATCTGGGAGCGCTTCGAGCTCAAAAAGAACTGCGGCATGAATTCCCACAACCACCCCATGCACGCCTCCTCCTACCGCTTCCTGTACGCATACCTGTGCGGCCTAAAGCCCACAGACGCCGCCTGGCGGCGCTTTCAGGTCCGTCCGTACATCCCGGACGCGCTTTTAAGCGCCTCCGCAAGCGTAGAGACCCCGCTTGGAGACGTGACGCTGCGCTGGGTAAAGCGCTACGGCGAGCTTCACCTCTACCTAAGCGTCCCCTTCGGCGCCACAGCGGACGCCCTCCTTCCCTGGGGCGAAGAGCACGTGCTCTCGGAAGGCTTCCACCACTTCTCCCGGCCCTTGTAACCTTATAGCCTTCCCCTCTGGGGAAGGTGCCCCGCAGGGGCGGATGAGGTTCTGTATCGCCCAGAGCCACCCTCCCGCGCCCATTCCCGCGAATATCCATTTTCGATCCTTCCAACCTCACTTCGCTGCATCAGAACAAAACCGCCCCTTCCTCCTGACAGCTTCCCCCTTCGGGAGCTGTTACACAAGCGCAAAAGCCCCAGGGTAGTTTGGAGGGGCCGCAGCCCCTCCAAACTTTCAATCCGCAGGGGCGGCTCCGCCGCCCCGAGGACAGCGATTTTTGTGCAGGGAGCGAAGACGACCGAAGCAAATAATCGCTTCCTTACAGTTTTTGCGCCCGGAAACTTCCGCAGAAGTTTCAGCAAAAACTGTAAACCTCTTGCCCATCCGCCAACAGTGGTTCGTTTTGACCAAACCGTCTATTCGACCAACACAACCAACCGCTCAAAATGAATCTTTGATTCATTTTGAGCGAAGCTGCGCGTTTATCCGCAAGTTTTTCCCGCCCGGGGCTTGCAATAAGCGCGCTTTTGCGCTATTATTATACTGTAGTATTGTGCGCATACTGTCGCACTGTTATCTAACCGATCCGGAGGAAAGCAAATGTCCAAGCCCAAAGGCTCCCAGGAGCTCAGCCTAAAGGAGCAGGAGCGCCTTGAACGTCGCCGCGTGCGCCGCAAGTGGCACTTCGGCACGTTCAGGCACGCACTGGCCGTCATTTTCACGCTGCTTGCGTTTATCATCGCCACCGTCATCATGGTTGCGGGGCAGTATTTCCTTGGTCCCTCCCAGGCGGCCAGCGACAAGCTCACCCAGACCCTGCACCAGTCAAGCGCGCTCAAGTTCGTGCCCTACCTGTATTTGTACGAGCACGTCAGCGAGGCGCTCGAAAGGGGCAAGCCCGTCTCCAGCGATCAGGTGACCGACAGCTCCCTGGTCCAGGTCGCGGCGCGCCAGCCCAAAAACTACGACGTGCCGGGCGATGAGCAGGAGCAGTTCGACGAAAACGGCATCCGCCTGGAGGACGTCGTCGGCGCTACCTTCCACGGCTATATGATGATCGTGCAGGATCCCTCCCGCGTCAGCATCGGCACCTGCACCCTTCCGTTTTCCGAAAATCACGCCGGCAAGCGCGTGGACGAGATCATGCGCGACAGCGGAGCCATCGCCGTCATGAACGGCGGCGCGTTCCACGATTCAAACGGCAGCGGCACCGGCGGCATGGCGGAGGGCCTTGTCATCTCCGGCGGCAAGGTCTTGAAGCACGGCAGCAAGACCTACAACACCATCGCGGGCTTCGACGAAAACGACATCCTGCACGTGGGCGTCATTTCAGAGGACCAGGCCAAAAAGCTCGGCATCCGCGACGCCTGCGCCTTCGGCCCCGCCCTGATCGTAAACGGAAAGCCCACCGTCTCCAACGACAAGGGCTTGAATCCCCGCTCCGCCATCGGCCAGAGGGCAGACGGCGCGGTGCTTATGCTGGTCATCGACGGGCGGCAGTCCAACTCCCTTGGCGCCACGCTCGCGGACGTCATCGAGGTCATGCTGGATTACGGCGCGGTCAACGCCTGCAACATGGACGGCGGCTCCTCCACCATCATGTACTACGGCGAGGAAAAGATCAACGACGGCATGACGATTTCCGTCTCCAGGCGCATGCCCACGGCCTGGATCGTAAAATAAGGAGCGCGTATGGCAAAGATAGCATTGGAAGCGGCGCAGCCGGCCGGACGCCGCAAAAAATACACCAAGTACACCCGCACCCACCTGAAGATCCGCAACCTGCGCTTCTTTATCTGCTGGCTTGTGCTGGTGGGCCTGCTGGTGTGGGGCCTTGTGCGCATCCACGCCTACTTCGACGGCTGCCTTCGAAAGCTTGAAAGCATCCAGTACACCTACGTTGCCGACGACATGGCCAAAATCTTCACCGAAAAGCGCTTTGACGAGCTGTTCGACTACGAAAAGAACAAAGACGCCCAGTACCTGGAAAGCCGCGAGGATTACGTAAAATACCTGACGGCCCTTGCGGGCGAAGCGGAGATCGAATACACCCAGATCTCTTCCCCCAATCCCCGCGAAAAGCGCTACATGGTCACCGCGGACGGCAAGGCCCTGGCGGAGTTTACCCTGAAGGAGACGGGCGAGGAATACACCTACGAGATCATCCCCCTGATCGGCTACACCGACGGCGACAAGATCTACGCCCCCGGCGACATCTACATCGACACCATCCATCCCGTCACCTACGACTACACCGTGCCGGATTACGCCACCGTCACCGTAAACGGCAAGGCGCTTGACGAAAGCTATCTCGTGGGGCAGAGCGAGGATCTGTTCTTTGCAGAGCACCTCTACAAGGGCGTCAAGGGCTATAAGCTCGTTTCCTACCGCTTCAACTGCGCTCTGGGCGAGCCGGACATCACCGTCACAGACGCCCAGGGGCAAAGCGTTCCCCTGGAGGAGGTCGGGCAGGACAGCTACCGCTACGTCTTCCTCTATAACGACGAGGAATTAAAGCCCACCTTCGAAAACGGCGCCGTGGAATTTGTCAAGCAGTGGTGCCTGTACTCCACCCACAACACCAAGCGCGCAAACGTGCTTGAAAAGGTGGTCTCCGGCTCCAACGCCGAAAGCTTCATCCGCAATTACGAAAGCACCTGGATCACCTCCGCCGACACCTACGCCTTCCGGGATGTCTCCACCTGCAATTACGCGATGCTTAGCGACAAGGTGCTCACCTGCGAGGTGTCCTTAACCTATCACACCGTTTCCAAGCGCAAGGAAAACGACTACTTGAACCGCTACCGCCTGTATGTGGTCAATACCGGCAACGGCTGGAGGGTGTACGATTTTGAACTGCTGGGTGCTCAGTCAGACGATGCTTAAGTCCTTTCCGCGGGCCCTTCTGCGCGCCTTAGCGCTTGCGCTTGTGCTGCTCGTGCTTTGCCCTCTTGCCCGCGCGGAAAGGCCGATGCCAAAAAGCATCACCCTTAGCGAAAGCGAGCTTACGCTGGACCTTGCCGGCGAGGCCACCTTTCCCTTAAGCGCTTCCGTAACGCCGGAGGGCGCATCCACCAACTTCAAATGGACCAGCACCAACGAAAGCGTACTGAGCGTTGAGGACGGCCTGATCACCGCCCTGTCCCCCGGCAGCGCGGACGTAAGCGTGCGCGTGCACGGCAATTACAACGTCATCGCCGTGTGCCACGTCACCGTCGTCGACAGCCGCGCGCCAGAGCGCCTCGTGGTCTATCCCTCCTCCATTGAGGCGGAGCCCTCCCGCCATGTGCAATTGTACTGCGTCGTCCTTCCGCAGACGGCGGGCAGCGAGGTCTTATATACCAGCAGCAATCCCGCGGTTGCGACGGTGAGCGAGTCGGGCCTTTTGGAGATCGTCGGTCCCGGCCGCGCCACCGTCACCGTGACCTCCACCTATTCCTCTGCGCTAAGCGCCCAGATCAGCGTCCGCGCGGAATACGGCGAGCGCATCAAGGAGATCCGCATCGCCCAAAGCAGCCTGAGCCTCGAAAAGGGCCAAAGCGCCCAGCTGGACGTAGCCCTCACCCCCACGGACGGCAGCCGCGCGCTGGTGTTTGCTTCAAGCGACGAAGCCGTCGCCACTGTGGACGAAAACGGGCTCGTAACAGCCAGGGGCTTCGGCCTTGCCACCATCAGCGTCACCTCCCACCGGGACCCCGGCATCGCCGCGGGCATCCCCGTAAGCGTCAGTGACTCCGCCCGCCCCGAAACGCTGGACTGGTCCCTGTCGCTTGGCACGCTGATGAACGTGGGCGACACGCAAACCATTTCGGCAAGCCTTGGGCCGGAAAGCTCCGACACCTCCTGCGTCATCACCTCCTCGCGCGAGGACATCATCAGCCTAAACGGCGATACCCTCAGCGCCCTAAAGCGCGGCATGTCCGTGATCACCATCCAAAGCACCTACCGCGAGGACTTAAAGCGCGAGATCCCCGTCGCCGTGACCGACGGCACGCTCGCCATGGAAATGCCCCTTCGCCGCACGGACGCAAGCGGCATAAGCGCAAACCTTGCGCGCATCGAGGCGATCAAGCAATGCGCCCTTGACAGCCTCAAGCAGCAAAACGAACGGGGCGAAATGAGCGGCACGGAGTACCGCCGCCGCGCAAAGATCGTGGAGAGCGCCTTTGAGATGTACGCCTTCCCCTGGACGGTGGATCAAACCGTCAAGTACTGGGAGGCCGCGAACTCCGAAAACGGTGCCAAGGACTTTCAGCCGGGCGTGATCTATTACGGCCTGCCCTACACCTCCGGCACCACCCACAACCGCACCTACAACGTAGCGCGCGCCCTGGAGCAAAAGCGCTACCTCCCCGTGGAAGGCGAAAGCTACTACCTTTTGAACCGCAACATCGAGGATTACGCCTCCGGCTACGCAGGCAACGACTGCTCCGCCTTTGTTGCGCAGGCGCTTTGGGGCTACACCATCTACAAGGGCGAGCCCGCAAAGACCGGCACCCTCTACTACGACGACCGCCTGCGCGCCTACGACGATCCCGCAGAGCTGCGCTGCGGCGACATCCTGGTCCGGCACTCCAGCCACGTGGTGATGTTTTTGTACTGGGTGGACGAGGCGCACACGCAGGCCGTGTTCATCCAGCAGGGCGGAAGCGAACCGGCGATCAACACGATCTCCGCCTACATCCAGGACGTCAGCTACTACACCGACGACTTCTACCGCCTGAGACGCCTGGCCTATTTCGACTAAACCCCAGAGACTTCCAACCCCCCAGGGTGGTTTGGAGGGGCCGCAGCCCCTCCACCTTCAATCCGCAGGGGCAGCTCCGCCGCCCCGAGGACAGCGATTTTTGTGCAGGGAGCGAAGCGCAGCGAAGACGACCGGAACAAATAATCGCTTCCTTGCAGTTTTTGCGCCCGGAAATCTCCGCAGAGATTTCAGCAAAAACTGTTGTCTTCTCGAACCTCCGTCAACAGATTGGCGTTTTGACTAAATACACTACACGATCAACCCAACCAACCGCTCAAAATGAATCTCCGATTCATTTTGAGCGCCCTTCCAAGGAGTTTTCATGATCGATGTGTGCCTTCTGGGCACGGGCGGCATGATGCCGCTGCCGGGCAGATTTCTCACCTCCCTCTACGTAAGGCAGGCGGGAGACGTCACCCTGATCGACTGCGGAGAAGGCACCCAGACCGCCATCCGCAGCGCCGGACTGCGCTTTAAGCCCATCAAGGCCCTGCTGCTTACCCACTATCACGCAGACCACGTGAGCGGATTGCCGGGGCTTTTGCTGACCCTGGGAAACGAAGAGCGCACGGAGCCCCTGCACGTCTACGGCCCCGTCGGCCTAAAGCGCGTGCTTAATGCGCTCAGGGTGATCGTTCCGGAGCTCCCCTACGAGATCGTCTGCCACGAGCTGGACGGGGAATGCAGCTTTTCAAGCGGCGAGCTTCTCATCACGGCCTACGAGGCGCGTCACGGCATCCCCTGCTTCAGTTACCTTCTGGAGCTTTCCAGAACAGGCAAATTCGATCCCGCAAAGGCCCGGCAAAACGGCGTGCCCCTGAGGCTTTGGAGCAAGCTCCAGGCGGGCCTGAGCGCGGAGGGCTTTTCGCCCCAGGACGTGCTTGGAAAGCCCCGTAAGGGCATAAAGCTCCTCTACTCCACCGACACGCTGCCTTTGGAGCGCACGGTCGAGCTTGGCCGGGACGCGGACCTCATGGTGCTCGAAGGCATGTTCGGCGGCAGCGAAAAGGACGAGCGCGCCGCCCTTACCCAGCACTCCACCATGCTGCAAAGCGCGCGCCTGGCCGCGCGCGCAAACGCCAGGCGCCTGTGGCTCACCCACTACAGCCCCGCCACCCCTCACCCGGAGGAATTCGAGGAGGAGGTCCGATCCGTCTTCCCAAACGCCGTCATAAGCATGGACGGGCAAATGGACAGCCTGCGCTTTGAGGACCAGGCCCCCTCGCCCTAAGCATCAGGAAAGGACGTTTTTATGAACAGCATAAAACGCGCGCTCGTATTTCTGCTTGCGCTGATCTTGACGTTTTGCGCCCGGACCCTGGCGGAGGATGACATCGACGCCCTGCGCCGGGAAAACGAGATCCTGAAAAACCGCCTTGCGGCCTACGAGGATCCCGGCGTCGTCGCCGTCTTCGACGTAGGTCAAGTGCGCTTTGACGAGGTCTACGAGGCCTTCCAGCAGCAAATGGCCTTCTACCGTGAGCTGTCCCAGGCGTCCGGGGTGGATCTCACCCCCTCCCCGGAGGAGGAGATCTCCCTGCAAATGGAGATCACCCGCGACCTTGCGATGGACCGTCTGATCGATTTTTATCTGTCTGAGCAGGGCGTACAGCTTGTCACCCAGCAGGACGAGGAGGCCCTCTACCAAAAAGCGCAGCAGGACTACGCCCTCATCTATCAGGAAAACCTGGGCTACTACAGAGATATGGGCCTTTCCGAGGACGAAGCCAAGCGCCAGGCGGAGCGCTACATGCAGGAAAACGGCCTTGCTATCTCGGATCTTTTCGAGTCTGAGCTCGAAAGCAGACGCCGCGCGGCGCTTACAGAGCTGTTTGTGGGAGACGCGCAGCCGGACGAAGCGCAGATCCAGGCCGTTTACGACGAATTGCTCGCCTCCGACCAGGCCTACTACAGCGAAAACCCCGCCGATTACCCCACCGACGCCCTCTATAACGACGTGCCGCCCCTCTGGGTGCCCGAGGGCTGCCGCCGCGTGCGGCTTTTGATCCTGAGCTTTGACGAGGACGACATGATCGCCTACGACGAGCTGCTCTCCAGCGAGGATCCGCCCGCCGAAGCGCTGGATCAGCTCTTTTCCCACCTCGCCGCAAAGGCTGACGAGTTAACAAGCCGCCTTGGATCCGGCGAAAGCCTTGAAGCCCTCGCCGCCGGGCTGGACACTTCCCTTCTGCCTTCAGAATTGCTAAGCCCAGACGGCATCGCCGTAAACGAAAGCTTCGATTTGATTGGCGACGAGGCCGTACAGGCCGCCATGGCGCTAAAGCAGCCAGGCGACATCTCAAAGCCCGTCCGCTGCCCCTGGGGACTTGTGTTTGTCCAGTATCTTGATGCGATCTCACCCGGCCCCCGTCCCCTGAGCGAGGTGCGCGAGGCGATCAGCGATATCGCCCTTTCCTCCCTCCGCGAGCAGCTCTACGCCCAAAAGCTCACCCAACTGGCCGAAGACGCCAACCTCACCTTCTTCTTCGACCGACTGGGATAAAACGAAAGCCCGATCCGCCTTCAAATGTTGAAAGAAATGCAGGAGTATGAGGACTTTAAAGAACAATTCCAGTGGCAGACAGAATCTGGTCCTCTGTCAAGAAAGTAAGTTGGGCTTTAACGTTTCATCAATAAATGAAACTTGTGTGGATAGCCATGAACTCAGGATACGATTTTGAACATTATCTAATGGCCGGACACGGGCGAGCGTACATGATTGCTAAAGCTGATTCGAAAAAATATCGTCAGAAGATAATGGAGATCTGCGGGAAAGACTATACTTTTGATATGCAGTGTGAGGGGTCAAGGGCTTTCCTTACCT
>CADBNW010000035.1 GCA_902796025.1 uncultured Eubacteriales bacterium | reverse complement strand
GGGGCTGCACGCAAACAGCGCGGCGTTCCGCACCCGGGAGGTGTTCAGCGAGGATAAAAACTCCAGCGTGGCTTTATCCGCCTTGCTCCCCTCGCAGCCGATAAACATCATCGCGACGTTTTCCGGCATGTAGGCGGGCATCAGCGCTTCCTTTGTGCATTTCAGTTCAGTCGCGATCGCCTCGGCGATCATCTCGGCGCAGCCATGGGGACTTACATAGTAAACCTTAACATTCATAAGCTTTACTCCTTGTGCGTAATAGGCTACCTGTACGAATAATATTAGTCAACACTTGCAAATAATTCAAGTCCGATTTATATATTTTACCTAATTGAAACAGTGTTGAAATAAAGCCGTCAATCTGCACAGACTTTGGCGCCGCTGCCCGTGTCGCCGCTTTTCCAGTGCTTGCGGCACAGCGCGACATAGCTTTCGTTGCCGCCCAAAACGATCTTTTCGCCGGTTTTTACCACGCGCCCGTTTACGAGCCGGGCGTTGAAGGTGGCCTTTTTGCCGCACCAGCACACGGTCTTGATCTCCTCGATGGAATCCGCCCAGGCCAAAAGCCAGTAGCTGCCCTCAAACAGCTCGCCCCTGAAATCGGCGCGAAGCCCGTAGGCGATGACGGGGATGTCCATTTCGTCCGCGATGGAAACGAGCTTTTCCACCTGCGCCTTGGTCAAAAACTGGGCTTCGTCCACGATGACGCACTTGACGCCGTCAAGCTTCAGGCTGTCAAGCTCCTCCACATAATAGCAGGGCGCGTTCAGCCCGCAGCGGGACATCACCACCCGCTCGCCGTCGCGTGTGTCCAGGCGGGGCTTGAGCATGACGCAGTTCTGCCCGCGCTCAAGGTAGTTGAAGCGCACCATCACCGCATTTGCGGATTTGCTTGAGCCCATCGCGCCATATCTGAAATACAGCTTTGCCATATTTATCCTCCGTTGCGCGCCATTGGGCGCGAAATGCTTTCACATTTTACGCGAAAGTGCTATACTGGACAAGGTGAGTAATGTGAAAATAACGGGAATAATTGCGGAGTACGACCCGCTGCACCGGGGGCACGCGTACCACCTGCGCCGGGCGCGGGAGATAACCGGGGCAGATTATATCATCGTGGCGCTGGGCGGCTTTTTTACGCAGCGGGGCGCGCCCGCGCTGTTCGACAAATTTGCCCGGGTCAAAATGGCGCTGCAAAACGGCGCGGACGCGGTGGTGGAGCTTCCCCAGCTATACGCCTCGCGCCCGGCGCAGCTGTTTGCCCTGGGCAGCGTGGACACGCTGGATGCCCTTGGCTGCGACTGCCTGTGCTTCGGCTGCGAAACGGACGACCTCAATCAGCTCTGCGCCCTAAGGGAAGAAAAAAAGCGCCTGGACGGGGAATTGCGGCCCCTGCTGCTTTCCAATCTTAAGCAGGGCAAGAGCTATCCCCGCGCCGCCGGGGAGGCGCTTGAAGGCGCAGGGCCCATGGCGGACCTTTTGAAGCAGCCAAACGTCATACTGGCGCTTGAATACCTGGACGCGCTTCAAAAGCTCTCCTCCCGCATGATCCCCTTTGCGGTAAAGCGCAGCGCCCCCTATCACGCCGAGATCGGTGAGACGGAAAGCGCAAGCGCCATCCGCGCGCTGATCGCCTCCGGCCGCTGGGACGAGGCGATGGATGCCCTGCCGCCCGAAAGCGCAGGCATCTGCCAGGGCGAGGGGCCGGACGGGCTTAGCGATTTTAGCCGCCTTGACGCCTTCGCGCTTTCCCGCTTAAGGGAAACGCCGCCTGCCGCCGCCTTCGAGGAGGAAGGCCTTGCAAACCGCCTTTTGCGCTTAAGCCGCCAAAGCGCAAGCGTAGAGGAATTGATCTTGCTTACCAAGTGCAAGCGCTACACCCGCGCGCGCATAAGCCGCCTGATCACAGACTTTTGCCTCATGCTTCCAAAAGCCCCGGAGCGGGTGCCTTACCTTCACCTGCTCGGCGCACGAAGGGACGCGGATCCCCTCTTAAAGGAACTGAACCATCGCGCAAGGCTGAAGCCCACCTCCGGCGCGCCTGAGCTTATGGACAGCGAATGCTTTCAGGCCGAGTGCCGCGCGGCAGATCTTTGGGGCCTTTCCACAGCGAAGCCCGAATACCGCCAGGCGGGAAGGGCGCTCACGACGAAATTTCTCAGGGTCTAACACTCTGTGTGAAACGCTTCACAAAGCGCGCAAAGGGTGGTATAATATTCTATGCCTTATCGGATCAATGCTTTTCAGATGCTGGAGCGTGTTTGACAGATGGTATTTTCAGGTCTCACTTTTTTGCTGTACTTTTTGCCGATAACGATCGGGCTGTACTTTTTGCGGCCGTCCATCCGCTGGAAAAACGGCGTGCTGCTGGCTTCCTCCCTGGTGTTTTACGCCTGGGGCAGGCCGGTGTGGCTGCTTGGCATGCTGTTTTCGGCGCTTGCCAACTACATTTGCGCCCTCGGCATGCAAAACGCGCGCGGGCGCACGCGGCGCGTTTGGCTGTATCTGGGCGTGGCCGCGTCGCTTGCGCTGCTTTTCGTATTCAAGTATCTGGCGTTTTTTGTGAACACCCTGCTTGGCATCGTCTCCGCCCAGACGCGCATGACGCCGCTTGAATTGCCCATCGGCATTTCCTTTTACACCTTCCAGATCCTCACCTACACCGTGGACGTATACCGGGGCAAGCAGAAGGCGCAGCCGGACTTTGCCCGGCTTTTGCTCTACGTCAGCTGCTTCCCCCAGCTGATCGCGGGACCCATCGTGCGCTACGGGGACGTGGCAAAGGAGATCGATCAGCGCCGCACCACCCCGGATGATTTTGCCCAGGGCATGGCGCGCTTTGCCCTGGGCCTTGGCAAAAAGGCGCTGGTGGCAAACATCTGCGCAAAGATCATGGAACAGCTCCCCCTGGCGGGCGCTGGCAGCCTGTCCTTTGCGGGCGCGTGGTACGCCGCGTTCATCTATACCCTGCAGATCTACTTTGACTTTTCCGGCTATTCCGACATGGCCATCGGCCTTGGGCGGATCTTCGGCTTCCACTACCGCGAAAACTTCGATCACCCCTATATTGCCCTCTCCGTCCGGGATTTCTGGCGGCGCTGGCACATCTCCCTCGGCGCGTTTTTCCGCGAATACGTCTATATCCCCCTTGGCGGCAACCGAAAGGGTCTAAAGCGCACCATAATCAACACCCTGATCGTCTGGGGGCTTACGGGCCTTTGGCACGGCGCGAGCTGGACGTTCATTTTGTGGGGCGCGTACTACGGGGCGATCCTCACGCTCGACCTTCTGGGCGGCAAAAAGCTCACGCAGCGCCTGCCCGATATCGTAAACCGCGTCTGCACCTTCCTGCTGGTGATGATCGGCTGGGTGCTGTTTTACTATCCCACGCTGGGTCAGGCCTTCCGCCACCTGTGGGCCATGCTGCCCTTTACCGGGCCCTTCCTTGACGCTGCCGCGCGGGACGTCATACGTTCCTACTCCGTGCTTCCGCTCATCTTCTTTGCGCTGTCGCTGCCCCTGGGCAAGTGGTTTACAGCCCTTGGCAGACGCCTTCGCCTGCAGCCTGCCTTTGTAAACGGGCTGATGGCCGCGCTGATGCTTGTGCTGTGCGCGCTGTCGGTTCTGTTTATCGAGGGGCTCAGCAGCAATCCCTTCATCTATTTCCAGTTCTAAGGGAGGTACGGCCAGATGAAAAACAAATACGGCTTCATGGCAAGCGTGGCGCTGGTGGCGCTATTGGGTTGCCTCGGCCTGTTTACGCTGCTGTTCAGCCAGAAGGCCTCCACGGCCTCCCAAACCGAAAACCGCATGCTGCAGGGCTTTCCAAAGCTTTCGCTTACGAACCTCGCCAGCGGGCGCTTCAGCGGGGAATTGGACGACTTTTTCTCCGACAACTTCGTGGGCAGGGATTCTGCGATCAGCGCATCCGAGGGGATGCTGAACGCCTTTAACCTTATCCGCGGCGACGAGGCCTTTGAAAAAAAGAACCTCGAGATGGAGCAGCGCCTGGACGCCGAGGGCGGGCAGGAAAGCGCCGCCGAGCCTGATGAGGAGGAAGCGGAGGACGCGTTCCTCTCCTCCGATTTTGCGACGCTCTCAAGCGGCGAGGTCCCCATCGACAGCCGCAAAAGCTACATGTGGTACGTCAAGACCGACGGCACGCTTTCCTTAAAATACGAATACCTCAAAACCAACGTGGACACCTACGCCGAGACCCTGCGCCTGATCAAGGGCCTTTTGCCCAGGGACGGCGTGATCAACTTTGTGGAGGTGCCCCTGGCCTCCCAGGCCAACCGCTGGCGCGACCAGCAAAACGTGTACAGCGGCTGGGGTTCAAGCCTGGAGCTGATGCTTTATCAAAGCCTTGGCGGCGCGCAGGGCATCAACGTCTACAGCGCCTGGGATCTGCTTGCCCCCTACGTCTGCGGCGAAACGCCCATGTTCTATTTTACCGACCACCACTGGAGCGCGGAGGCGGCCTACATCGTGTCCTCCGCGATGCTTGAGGATCAGGGCCTCCCCGTCATCCCCTACAGCGAATACAATTACAAGGCCATCACCTCCTCCGCCGTGGACGACGATGGCCGAAGGGACGTGTTCAACTGCCTCTACCCCTTGACGCCCGTGCACTCCTACGTGGTAAAGAACGGGCAGGAGCACGAGATCAGCCTCATGGCCTACGACGTGCCCACCTACACCTGCTTTATGAACGGCTCGCGCGAGCCCTGGCGCAGGATCGTGACCGGGGCCGGCAGCGCTCGCAAGGCGCTGGTCATCTGCGACAGCTTTGGAAACGCCTTTACGCCCTACCTTCTGCCCTATTACGGCGAGGTGCACATGTGCGATTTCAGAAACGGCTACTACGATCACAACGCGGCGGGCGGCTACATCAAGGACAACATCGCCAGATACGGCATCGACGACGTATACATCATTATTTCCACAGCCAACGACCTGCGCAAGGACAACTCCATCAAATACCTGCGCCGGTACCTGGGCTTCTGAGAGGCAGTGCATGAGCGACAATTCTTCGCGTAACCGATCCACCATGGGCACATCAGACCCCGCCCGCAGGCGCGGCCTTGCGCCGGATCCCGCAAGGGTCCGGGGCGAAGTGCGCCAAAGCGCCCGCGCGGGCGCGCAAAGACCCGTGGGCACGCGCGCGTCGGGCAGCAGCGCCCCCCGTCCCGCAGCGTCCGGCAGATACGCTTCGCAGACGGAGGGAAGGCGCGCATCCTCCCCGTCCTACAGCGCTTATTCAGATACGGCCAGGCGCGCATCCTCCCCAAAAGGCAGCGCGCCGGGCGCAAAAAGGCCCGCGTCCTACAGCGCCCCGCGCGCTTCGCAGGGGCATTCCTCCCCCGCCCGGCGCGCGCCCCTTCGCAAGGGCGCGGAAAAGCCCTCCCTGGCACAGCGGGCCTTGAAGGCCATCTCGCGCGTGCCGGGATATGTGGTCCTGGGCGTTACGGGCTTTAACCACCTGTTTGACCGCTTCCGCACTACAGAGGTCAGGCGCATCGTCACCAACACCCTTCTTACAAGCGCGCTGCTGCTCGTGCTTGCAAGCGTCTTTATGCTTGCAAAGCCCGGGATCGATGCCCGAAAGGCCGTATCCCAGGCCAGGAAGGGCAACGTGACGCGCGCCCTTCAGCTGCTCGACCGCGCCCAAAGCGAGGGACTGGGGCAGGCGCGGCTCGACAAAATGCGGGTAAAGGCCGCCGCGAGCCTTGCGGAAACGGGCCACTACACCGCTTCGCGCCAGGTGCTAAGTGAGGTCACGGACCCTGAGCTTACCCGGGCGCAGGCCGCCGACACGGATTACCGCGAGGCAAGCGCCCTGTTTAATCAGGGTGCCTACACAGAGGCCTCTCCCCTCTTTTACCGCCTGGGCCGCTATCTGGACAGCGCCGACAAATACACTGACTGCCTCTGCGCCATCGCGGTAAAGGCCTACCTTGGCGGCAGCGAGGCCCGCGCGCGCAGCCTGCTTGCGGAATTGCCAGACGCCGAAAGCCGCCTGTTTCGTATCTTTACCCTGCTTGGACATCAGGAGCTTGCGCAGGATCCCCTCTTCAGCGCCGAGAGCCTTTCCCACATGCGTCAGAGCTATCAGCTTTTGCTCTCCAGCCGCCAAAGCGCCCGCAAGGGCCTGATCGCCTCCGGTGCGCGCCACAGTCTGGTCGTTCGCTCAAACGGCACGGTGCTCTCCGCGGGGGACAACCTGCAGGGGCAGTGCATGACCGGCAGTTGGAGCAACGTTTCGATGGTGGCCGCGGGCAGCGCCCACTCCGTGGCCCTTCGGCAGGACGGCACGGCGCTGGCCTGCGGCGACAATTCCCAGGGCCAGTGCGACGTCAGCTCCTGGAGCGGCATCACCATGATCGCCGCCGGAGCCTACTCCACCGTGGGCCTCAAAAGCGACGGAAGCGTCATCGCCTGCGGGCAAAACGCCGACAGCGTCTCCACCTGGCGCAGCGTGCAGCAGCTGTGCGCCGGGGGCTACAGCCTTGGCGCGCTAAGCGCCAATGGCAGCATGCTGTGCAGCCATCAGGCGGCGCTGCTTCCGCCAGACGTAAAAATGTTCGACCTGGCGATCTCCGGGCCCGTGTCCTGCGGCATCCTCTATGACGGCAGCCTGATCACCTCCCTGGAGCACGCGCCCGAGTGGCAAAACCTGATCAGCGTATCGGCAAGCGAGCAGGGCATCTTTGCGATCGATCAAAACGGCGCGGTGCTCAGCCGGTATTTCCGTTCCCAGGACGACCCGGGCATCGGCATCTCCTCCGGCGCGGCGGAGATCGCAGCCGGAGGCGAACACGTGCTGGTGCTGACAAGCGACGGGCGCGTCTACGCCTTTGGCGACAACAGCTATGGACAACTGGCCGTAAACGGCACAGTGCGATAAGCGGGAGGCAGTATGGAAAAAATAAGGATCGCTTTTTTCGACGCGAAGGACTACGACCGGCAGTCGTTTGAACAGCAAAACGCCGACGACCGCTTCGACATTCGCTTTTACGACACCCTTCTCACGCCCGACACGGCTTCTCTCGCCGAGGGCTGTCAGGCGGTGTGCGCCTTTGTAAACGACAACATCGGCCCCGAAGTGATCGACGAACTGGTAAAGCGGGGCATCTCCCTTGTGGCGCTTCGCTGCGCGGGCTACAACAACGTAGACATTCAGTACGCCTTTGAACGCGTGCACGTGGTGCGCGTGCCCGCCTACTCCCCCTACGCCGTGGCGGAGCACGCGATGGCGCTGCTGCTCACCTCCGTTCGCCGCATCCACAAGGCCTTCATCCGCACGCGGGATTTCAACTTCTCGCTTGGCGGGCTTATGGGCTTTGACCTGCACGGCAAAACCGTGGGCGTGGTGGGCACCGGCAAGATCGGGCGCGTGTTCATAAATATCTGCCGGGGCTTTGGCATGAACGTGATCGCCTACGATAAATTTCCGGCGCCGGACAGCGGCATCCAGTACGTGAGCCTGGACGAAGTCTGGCAAAACAGCGACATCATCTCCTTCCACTGCCCGCTCACAGACGAAAACCGCCACATGGTAAACGCCGAAAGCATCGCGCGCATGAAAAAGGGCGTGGTGCTGATAAACACCTCAAGGGGCGGCCTGATCGACTCCGAGGCGCTGGTCGAGGGCATCAAAAGCCGGCACATCGGCGCGGCGTGCCTGGACGTGTACGAGGAGGAGGCCAACGTCTTTTTCCACGACTTCTCCGGCCACATCGTGGAGGACGACACGCTTGCGCGCCTGATCTCCATGCCAAACGTCATCGTGACCTCCCATCAGGCGTTTTTGACGAGGGAAGCGCTCGGCAACATCGCTTCCACCACGCTTGACAACATCCAAACCTTCTTGAGCCAGGGCTACAGCGACAACGAGATCTGCTACAAGTGCCCAAAGCTCTCCACCTGCGTCCAGAAGCACGAGCGCAAGTGCTTCTAAATATACCACGCGTACCCGCTCAGGCCGGCGGCCTTACCGGCCTGAGCGCTCCCTTTATCCCCTCTGCCTTTTCTGATCTGATTTCATGAAAAAGCGCTTTTTGCTGTTTGCCCTGCTCTTCTGTCTTATGGGGCGCGCGCTATCGGAGACGCTGCCCTATACGAAGGTGTACGAGCCGGAGACTTCCTGGCCCATGGCCGCAAGCGTGTGCTGGCGCGCGGGCGAAAACGCCCTTTCCGCCGCCCAGAACGAACCGCGCCCCGCCGTTGGCCTTGTGTGGATCGACGACGCGCTAAAGGTCTACGACCGAAGCGGGGCCCTTTTGTCCGCCAGCGTGGATCAGTACGTCCGCGCATGCGCCGGGCGCGTGATCCCGGCCTTTTACTTAAGCTCCGCTTCTCAGGCGGAGGCCCTTAGGGCGTACCTTTCCCTGGGGACGCTTGAGGACTGCTTTGCCGCTGCCGATTACGAAAACGCTTCTTTTGTCCAAAGCGTCTGCGCCCTTCCCCACGTGCGCGGCATACTGGACTGCACTGCCCTTGGCGCGTCCGCGCTTGGCGTTCTTGGCGACATCCAAATACGCGCCTCGGCGGCGCTTTGCAAAACCGTCCTTCTGTCCCCGGACGCAGCCGAGGGCCTGCGCTGTTTGCAGCGCCTGGGCTTCAGCGCGTGGATCTCCTGCCCAAACGACAGCCTGTCCCTGTACACGGCCTGCGCCCGGGGGGCAAACGGCCTGGTGGTGGACGAATACCTGCCCGCGATCAGGGCGATATGCGCCTTTCAGGACGACGCGCCCTCGCTTTTGCGCGTGCCCTTTGTGATCGGCCACCGGGGCGACCCCTCGACCTTTGCGGAAAACACGCTGGACGCCGCATTTGGGGCGCTAAGCGAGGGCGCTGACCTTTTAGAGACCGACATCCAGCTAAGCAGCGACGGCGAGATTTTCATTTTGCACGACCATTCCCCCGCACGGCTTTTGGGCATCACAAAGGTCGAGGACGCGGAAGAGCTTACGCTTTCGCAATTGCAGGCCCAGCCCTATTTGTGGGACGATCCCGAATACGGCCTCATCCAGAATAACCGCGTGCCCGCCGCACTGTCGCGCTACGGAAGCCTGTTTGGCCAAAATGAAAAAACCCCTTATCGGGTTTTGAGCCTTAGGGAGTATCTGGAAAAAATAAAGGACGCCTCCGCGGCCCTCGCCATAGAGATCAAAAGCTACGATCCCGCCATTTTGGACGGGCTTTGCCGCCTTGCGGACGAAATGGCGCTGTGGGGCAGGTTCTGCGTCATCAGCTTTAACGTTACCATCTTGGAGGCCGCGCAGCGCGACTATCCCCAGCTCCCCCTGATAGCGCTGGGCTTTGCGGCGGACGGCGACACGAGCCAGCTGCCCTACTTTGGACAGCTCGACCTGATCAGCCTGTTTCAGGGCAGGGAGGCCGCCGTAAGACAGCTTTGCGGCCTGCTCGACAGGTGGAACGCCAGCTATTCGCCCATGCACGTTTTGTACGCGCGCTCCGTCGCGGCGGCAGCCCGGCACAGGGGCGTCACCACCTGGCTTTGGACCTACGATCAGCCCTCCGCTTTTGCACAGGATTACCTAAGCGGCGTAAGCGGCTTAACAACCGACTACCCCTGGTGGTCCGAGGATTTTCCGGAGCGGATCGAGCTAACATACGAAAAAACCGGCTCCTGGCCCGTGCCCGTCGGCGTCACCCGAAACGGCAGGCGCATTTTGCAGCCAAACGCCCAGCCCATCCCCCTGCCCGACGCAGCCGGATCGGGCGACACACTCTACATCTGGCGCTGTCCCCAGCAGCTCGAAATAGACGGCAAAAGCTACGGCACCTACTACCTCTACTCCGCCCCCTTCCCCCGTCCCCAAAACTAACTTTCACCCCCAAGGAAGCAAAAGCCATTTTTGCGCAAAACGCACCACGGCTCTGAAAGCCCAATGGGTTTTCAGAGCCGCAGTGTATTACATAAAAGCGAAGCGCCGCCCCAACCCCGGGTGGCTTGGAGGGGCCGCAGCCCCTCCAACTTTCCATCCGCAGGGGCAGCTTTGCCGCCCCGAGGACAGCGATTTTTGCGTAAGGAGCGCAGCGTAGCGGAGACGACCGGAGCAAATAATCGCTTCCTTACAGTTTTTGCGCCCGGAAATTCCCGCAGGAATTTCAGCAAAAACTGCTTTCCTATCGCCCACGCGATTCACATCTGGCGTTTCGGCCAAAATACAATATAAGAATAGCCCAACCAACCGATTGAAATGAATCTCCGATTCATTTCAATCGCCCACTATCCTAATTTTTGACGAAGCCTGTCTATAAAGCTCTCCCGTCCAAAGCTCACAAAGCGCATCGTCTCCGGGCTTCGCCTGATCTCAAAGGGCGTCCCGGCGGGCAGGCGCGCGCTGGCTCCGTCCATGCTGATCACCGCGTCGCTTTCGCACTCCAGGCGCACAACGCTGTCTGCGCTCAGCACGATGGGGCGGCTAAGCAGCGTGTGCGGCGCGATGGGCGTCAGGATCATAAGCGCGCTTGCCGGATCCACGATGGGCCCGCCCGCAGAAAGCGAATAGCCCGTAGAGCCCGTGGGCGTTGCGCAGATGATGCCGTCTGCCGTGTAGCGCATAAGCCTTATGCCGTCCACCGTCACGGTAAAGCGGATCACGCCGCTGCCCTCCTTGGTAAGGGCGGCCTCGTTCAGCGCGCGGGTGACCGGGCCGCCCATAGCGCCGCAGCACAGCATCATGCGCTTTTCGATTGCGTACTCCCCCCGGCACAGCCTGTCCAGCGCGTCCTTTGCCTGCGATGGCTCCACGCGGGTAAGGTAGCCCAGCGTGCCCGCGTTTATACCGATGATCGGCGCGGAGCAGGCACGGCAGGCGGCTACCACCGTTCCATCGCCGCCGATGGCCAGGGTAAAGTCCGCCTTTGCCGGATCGCTTACCTCGCTGTGCCCCTTTTCCTTGAGATATGCGCTAAGCTCCCCGTGCAGCCTTTGCGCCTCCGCGCGGGTGGGATGCACGCAAAACAGAAAATTCATGACCGCCTCCGACTTTTCTCCGTTCTTTCCCTGCGGAGAAGCTGTCAGCCGCAGCGCAGCGGACGGGGTCTGTTTCCCTTTATCACACCGCCGCCTGCGCGCCCTGAAAGCATCTTTTTTATACGATTATATCCCAAATCGCCTTCCCGCGCAAGCCCGTCTTTCGTATACGCGCCGCTTAACGCGCTTTGCGCCGCGCGCCGGGACTTTTTCCGCCCCCTTTTCCCTGCTCTGTTAAATCCTTCCGTGCCTGCCGTTAACAATTTAACACACAATTTACCGCCTTCTTCTTGGCACTGTGAACACTTTGTTATATAATTCCCTTGTATTTTACTAAACAGGAGGGCGGGTGAACGCCGTGTCGCAGGCGACGGATCTTCTGGCAGGCAAGCGCTTCAAAAGCTTTGCCGCGCGCGTCAGAAAGCACAAGCTTCATCTCGTGATGGTCCTGCCCGTACTGGCGCAGTTCATCATTTTCAAATGGATACCCCTGTACGGCATCAGCCTGGCCTTCAAGGAGTTTCGCATCCTGGACGGCATAAACGCAAGCCCCTGGGTAGGTTTTTTCAATTTTCAAAGGATCTTCCGCTCCCTCGAGTTTTTCAGGGTCTTCAAAAACACCGTCGTCCTCGCGTCCCTGAACTTCGTTTTCGGTTTTCCCGCGCCGATCATCCTGGCGCTTATGATCAACGAATTGCGCGGCAAAACCTTCAAGCGCGTGACGCAAACCATCTCCTATCTTCCGCACTTCGTCTCCTGGGTCATTCTGGCCGGCATATTCATGGATCTGCTCTCGCCTTCGCGCGGGCCCGTCAACGCCATATTGAAGGCCATTGGCTTAAAGCCCGTGTTTTTCCTGGGCGAAAGGACCTGGTTCAGGCCGACCCTCGTCATAACGAACATCTGGAAGGGCATCGGCTGGGGCTCGATCGTGTACCTTGCGGCCCTTGGCGGCATCAACGAGGAACTGTACGACGCCGCGCGCGTGGACGGCTGCGGGCGCTTTAAGCGCATCTGGCACGTGACGCTGCCCGGCATCCTGCCGGTCGTGATCATCATGCTGATCCTGGCCTCCGGCAACCTCGTCAGCGACAACTTCGACCAGGTGTTCAACCTGCAAAACCCCGGCGTCGTCAACAACGTGGGCGAGGTGCTGGGCACCTACATCTATCGCCAGGGCATGGGCAACCTGGACTACAGCTATTCCACGGCGCTGGAGCTGTTTCGAAACCTTATTTCACTGGCCCTCGTGATGTCCACCAACAAAATCAGCAAAACGGTGGGCGAGTATGGTTTGTGGTAGAGGGGAGGTGCGCAGATGAGCGTGAAAGCGATCGAAAAAAGAAAGCCTGGCCACGTCTACGAAGGGCGGGGCGAATGGCTGTTCCAGGTCATTCTGGTCACCATTATGGTTTTGCTCTCCATCACCTTCCTGTACCCGTACTGGCACGTGCTGGTCACCTCTCTGACCTCTCCGGAGGTGGCGGAAAATTCCGGCTTCAGGCTCTGGCCGCAGACGTTCTCCTTTGACGCCTATACGCAGATGTTCTACTCCAAGGCGCTTTGGACAGGCTACAAAAACACGCTGATCGTGGTTGCGATGGGCTGGGCCGTATCCATTTCGCTGAACGTGCTGGGCGCGTACGCGCTGAGCAAAAAGGATCTCCCCGTTCGGAGCGTGTTCACCGCCATCATCGTGCTTACCATGTTTTTGCAGGGCGGCATGATCCCCACTTATCTTACGGTAACCAGGACCCTGGGCATGAAAAACACGTACTGGGCGGTGATCCTGCCCCAGTGCGTATCCGTAAGCCACCTCGTGATCATGCGCAACTACTTTATGAACCTGCCAAGCGAACTTGAGGAGGCGGCCATCATCGACGGCGCAAACTCCTTCCACGTGCTGATCCGCGTCATGCTGCCCCTGTCCATGCCCATGATCGCCACCATCAGCCTGTGGGTGATCGTGAGCAACTGGAACGCTTACTTCAATTGCCTACTGTACATCACCGACTCGTCCAAGTACGTGCTGCAGATCGTCATTCGCCGGATCATCCAGACCGATTCCAAGGAGATGACCTACGCCGGCGCGATCGAGGATCAGCTAAATACCGATACCTATACCCTTCGGGCAGCGTCGATCATGCTGTCCACCCTGCCGATCATCTGCGTGTATCCGTTTTTGCAGAAGTACTTTGTAAAGGGCGTCCTGATCGGCTCGCTGAAGGGCTGAGCGCCCTTTGCGCAAAACCCCGGCGCGCTTACGCGCGAGAAAAGGATTTCAATACGCCAAGCGTATGGAATATATCATTAAGGAGGTCATATCATGAAGAAGCTTTTGTCCCTGGTACTGGCGCTCGTGATGCTGCTTGGCATCGCGGCCATCGACGTCCAGGCAGAAGAAGAGCCCATGGTGATCGAGTGGGCCGGCGGCCATGACACCGACGCGATCGCTGAAAACGACACGGTCAAGGCCTGGCTTGAAGAGAAATTCAACGTCAAGCTGAACGTGTGGTTCCTTGAGCGCGGCAGCTACAAAGAGCTGCTCACCGCGCGCATCGCCGGCGGCGAGATCCCGGACGTGTTCTGGGTAGATTCCACCGCGCTGTTCATCGAGCTTGTAAAGCAGGGCGTCTGCCTCGAGCTTCCGCTTGAGACCGTCGAAGAGCTCATGCCCGAAAGCTATGCCTGGCTCAAGGAGTTCGATCCCAACTGCTTCGATCTCGTCTCCTACGGCGGCAAGAACTACGGCCTGCCCCGCGTGAACCTGGACGGCAAGTACTCCTACGCGCCCTTCTGGCGCGCCGACTGGCTCAAGCAGCTCGGTTATGAGGACGGCGAAGTGCCGCGCACGATCGACGAGTTCGAAGAGGCGTTCTACTACTTTGCCAAAAACGATCCCGACGGCAACGGCATCGACGATACCTACGGCCTGTCCAACACCGGCTTCATGCCGATCTTCGGCGCCTTCGGCGCGCTGCCCGATGCGTTCAATCCCCTGCGCAGCTCTCACTGGATCGTAAACGAAGAGGGCAATCTCGAGTACGGCTCTGTGTACGCCGGCATGAAGGACGCCCTTGAGCTGCTTGCCAAGTGGTACGCGGACGGCGTGATCGATCCCGAGTTCATCACCGGTGAAAACCAGGGCCAGCACTGGTGCCTGAGCATCCCCTTCCAGGAGGGCAAGATCGGCTTCTCCTCCTCCGGCGCTTTCTACCAGATCGAGCCCGATTTTGACGGCCCCAAGAACGAAGAGACCGGCGAAGGCGGCAGCTTCCAGCTGGGCAAGGCCGTAAGAAACCTGAGCTTCCCCTATGAAGATGTAGTGATCGGCTGGAACCCCATCGGCCCCGACGGTAAGAGCGGCGGCGAAAACTGGGGCACCACCACTGCCGAAGCCGTGTGCTTCAGCAAGAACCTCGCGGACGATCCCGATAAGCTGGCCAAGATCTGCGAGATCATCAACACGATCGAGAGCGACTTCGACGTCTACAAGCGCATCTACAACTGGGACCTCAACGACGACGCCTGGAAGTACGATCCCATGCTGGGCTTCCTGACCGAGCCGGGCTACACCCGTGCCGACGAGTCTGCGCACAGCAACATGTTCGACACCCTGCAGAACCCCTACTTCCGCATGAAGGTCACCCCCGCCAGGTACAACTGGGCCAACTCAGTGCCCCAGTTCTCCGCGCCGGGCTATCCGAACAAGCTTCTGATCACCCCCGCGAGCGCAGCCGACACCTGGGCGGCCATGTACACCTACGTCAGCGGCGCCTATGCGGAGTTCATCCGCGGCGAGAAGTCGCTGGACGATTGGGACGATTTCGTAGCCCAGTGGTACGCCATGGGCGGCGAGGCCATCACCGAGGAAGCCAACGAGTGGTATCACTCCAGATAATTCCGGTTTAACTGATATATGGCGGGGGAAGCGATTCCCCCGCCATTTCCCGTTTCTGTCATCCGTTTCTGTCATAAGCTCCTGCTCCAATTCTGCGGCGGCACAGGGGCGCGCGTCCGGTTGCCGCGCCGGTGAGGCTGCATATGCCCTTTCAGTTCGATTCCACAAATCTCTATGATTACGACATCTACCCCAAGGTCATTCCCGCCGGGCGCGAGACTGAGATCACCATCCGACCCCTGGGCGCGAGGCGTCAGTTTCATCCGGGTGAAGACTACAGCGTCACCGTCAAGGCCATAGACGGCGGCAAGCCCGAATACTTCCCCTCCACGGCGGAATTCGTGCAGCGCGCGGCGCATTGCGGCGAGGACGGC
>CADBNW010000034.1 GCA_902796025.1 uncultured Eubacteriales bacterium | reverse complement strand
GACCAAATCAGCTACCGCGCGGTGGCGCTGGGCTTTCTGTTTTTGAGCTTCACCATCATCAGCGGCGCGATCTGGGCGGAGCGCTCCTGGGGCAGTTACTGGAGCTGGGATCCCAAGGAGACCTGGTCGCTGGTCACCTGGATCGTCTACGCCGTGTACCTGCATCTGCGCCTTCGCCGCGGCTGGCAGGGCAAGGCCGCCGCGATCTTCGCGGTGATCGGCTTTGTCTCGGTCATGTTCACATACGTTGGCGTCAATACCCTGCTGCCCGGCCTGCACAGCTACGCATAAACGACTCGTCTGAAAGGATGCGACCTTATGTCCAAGCCAGTTTGCTTTATCATCAGTCCCATAGGGGAGAGCGGCTCTGAGATCCGCCGCAACGCCGACGATCTGCGCGACCTCATCATCAAGCCCGTCATGGAGCTTTACGGCTTTGACGTGGTGCGCGGCGACCACCGCTCCGAGGCGGGACAAATCGACATCGACGTCATTCGCGCCGTGCAGGAATCGGAGCTTTGCGTCATCGACATAAGCCTTCCAAATCCCAACGTCTACTACGAGTTTGGCCGCCGGGACGAAACCGGAAGGCCGCTGATACTGCTAAAGTCCAAGCAGTCGGGCGACCTGCCCGTGGACATCGCCACCCGCCGCTACATCGAATACGACCTGGACTCCCGCCGGGGGCTGATCGACGCCCAGGCGCAGCTGAAAAACTTCGTGGAGCCGGTCGTGCAAAAGGGCTTTGAAAGCAGCGGCAGCGGCGCGTCGCTGTCCGAGATCGCGGAGACCCTGCGCCGCGTGGAGCGAAAGCTTGACCGCGTGACCCAGGCGGGCGCTTCCCCGGCTGGGAGTTCCACTGCCGCGCCGGAGCTTCCGCCGGACACCGATCCGGTGGATCTGTTCAAGCTCGCCCGCCGCCAGCGCAACATCCCCATGGCGGAGCAGGCCATGGACGCGCTGTTCTATCGCATGGACAAGCACCGCTGGCTGGATCAGATCGTGGAGGTCACCGCAGCCATGGGCTCGAGGAAGGCCGGCGACATCCTGATCGAAAACGCCGACGAATTCATGGACAGCGAGCCGGATCTGAACAAGCGCAAGGAATATCTTTCCTACCTCACCACCAACTTGAACCGCACCGACCGGGAGCTCGAAAACCGCGAGCTGGTGGAGCGCCTGGCCGCGTCCCTGCTGAACGAGAACGCCGGAAGGGATTCGGACTTCGACATCGAGGTGCTAAACCAGCTAAACCGCCTCTACTACGGCATCTACAGCATCACAAGCGACAAAGCATTTTTGCAAAAGTCCATCGACGCGCTGAAGCGCGCCCTCAGGGTGAATAACCAGCACTCCTACCTGCACTACAACCTTGCCATGTGCATGCAGCAGCGCGAGGAAGAGGGCGATTTGGAAAGCGCCCTGGAGCACGCGCTGCGCTGCATCGACCTGGACGGCGACACCCCGGACGACAACCACTTGAACCTCGCCTGCGAGCTGATGCTCGTTTTGAACGATCCCAGACTCGGCGATTATCTCGACCGCCTGGAGGCGGTCAATCCCGTAAAATCCCAGCTCATCCGCTCCAAAAAGCGGGGATAGACCAGAATAAAACAGGGAGTTGGAATCATTATGTGCTTGCGGCGAAAAAAACGAACTCAGGACAGGATAAAATCCCCCCAGGGTCAGTATAGCTACAGCCAGTACCAGGGAATGTATTCGAACCAGTATCAGGGGCAGAGCTCAAATGGGTCTCAGGGCCATTACCAAATCAACGGGCAATGGTATGGAGGCAACAACCAGAGTCCACCAGGTGGGAACGACGGAAATGGCGGGGGCGGAGATAAAAAGCTGCTGCGCTTCCATCCCGGCATTATCGCTGCGCTGTGCGCCGTTTTTGCAGCAGGGATTTTGCTTGGTGCGATCCTGATGAATCGGGGCGGCAGCAATGAAGGCAGCGGGCAGGGCGCCGGAGCGATACGTTATACGCCGCACGTCGTCACGGCAAGGCCGACCATCACGCCTAAGCCCACCCCCACGCGCAGGCCCACGCCGACGCCGACGCGAAAGCCTACGCCTACGCCGACTCGAAAGCCCACGCCTACGCCGACGCGAAAGCCCACGCCTACGCCGACGCGAAAGCCCACACCGACGCCGACCCCCAGGCCTACCCCCACGCCTACGCGCAGGCCTACGCCCACGCCGCTGATTTACCAGCCGGGCTTCCGCTATAGATTGAATTCTAGTCCCAAAACAGTACGAGCGGCGAGCTCGGGCAGCAATCTCTATGTGGAGAGCACGTATGACAGCAGCCATCTTTCGAACAAATGGGGCGATTACCGCAGCAGCAATGCCTTTGACAACAACCGAAGCACAGACTGGGTGGAAGGCTCCGCCGGATACCGCCTTGGCGACTATGTGGGCTGCAGCTGGCGCTTGTACGGAGGGTACAGCTCAAGAATTGCCGCCTATGGCATCGCGATAAGGGGCGGCATGCAATATAAGGGCAGCGAATCCTGGGGCCGCAACGAGCGACCAAGGAACATCACGGTAAATGTAAACGGTTACGATTACAGCTTCACGATGTCAGACACGATGAGCGAGCAGACCTTCTACTTTAACGGTGACGTCATCATGCCGGACAGCAGCGGGCGGGTAAACCTGAGGCTTACCATCAACAGCTGCTACGAGCTGCCGGGCGATCACTACGATGTCGCCATCAACGACATCGACCTGATCTGCGCCTTCCTGAACTAAAGAGACTTTGGTCTGTTTCAATAAAAACAAAAAGGATCCGTCTGGCCGCAAGGCCCAAACGGACCCCTTTTTCTGCTTACGTCTTTTGCCTCCGCGCTACCTTCCAAGCCGCAGGCAGAAGAGCGTGAGGATGGCAAGAAAGCCAGAATTCATAAGCGAAAAGCGCAAGATGTAGCCGCCCGCGCTGCCCGGGTAGCGCCGGGTAAACTCGCGGAAGGTGATAAGGCTTGCAAGGGAGGCGATCAGCGTGCCCGCGCCACCGATGTTCACCGCCGTAAGCAGGGAGGGGTAGTTGTCGGTAAAGCTGCTGAGCAATATCGCGGAGGGCACGTTGGAGATCACCTGGCAGCTGATGACCCCGGTCAGAAGCGTGCTTTTTTGCAAAAGGCTGTGAAAAAACTCCCGCACGGGGACAAGTCTTCCCATATTGCCGGCAAAGATGAAAAAGCACACAAAGGTCAAAAGCAGACCGTAATCCACTTGTCTTAGCGCCCTTCGGTCCAATGCGATCAGCCCCGCGACCACGATCGCCAGCGCAAGCGCTGGAGCGATCAGGCGAAACACCATCAGAATCGTGATCGCAAACAGCACCAGGTACGCGCCTGTGCGAAGCGGGGGCAAGCTGTCCTCCCCATCCCTTACCGAGACCCTCAGCGAATGCCTTGGGATCAGCAGGCAGCAAAGCGTGACCAGCGCGATGGAAAGCGCAAAGGGCGCAAGCATGATGCGCATAAATTCGCCCGTTGGAATGGCATAGTGGGAATACAGGTACAGATTTTGAGGATTGCCAAACGGCGTCAGCATGCCGCCAAGGTTTGCCGCGATGTTTTGCAGGATGAACACCAGCGCCACCTCCCACTTGTTTTCGGAGGTGGAAAAAACGTAGTATCCCAGCGGCAAAAAGGTGATCAGCGCCATGTCGTTTGCGATCAGCATGGAGCCGATAAAGGTGATGTAGATAAGCGTCAGCGCTGCAAGGCGGCTGGAGCCGGTCAAACGGATGATGCGCGCGGCCACGATGGAGAAAAAGTGGATGTTTTTGAGCGCGCATACCACGGCCAGCGTCCCAAACAGGCAGCACAGGGTCTTGAGGTCGAAATAGGACGCGTACTTTGCATCCGGCGGCACCATGATCGCCGACACGGTCGCCGCGATAAACGCGATCACCAGCACCGCGTTGTGCTGTAAAAAGCTCTTGATCCACCCCTTGGCGGGCGTGGAAACGATGCTCTGCGCCATTTGCCGCTCCTTAATCGCTGATCGCTTTGACGGACAGGTCTACCTTGATCCAGCCCGTGCCCTTAAAGCGCAGGCGGAAACACGCGGCGCGGATGCACCACTCCGCAAGCTGTCCAAGCCAGATGCCGGGCATGCCCAGACCCAATACGATGGTCAGCACGTACCCAAGCAGCAGGCGGCCGGCAAAAAGCGTGGCGATGCTGACAACAGTGGCGTACACGGTATCGCCCGCCGCCCGGGTGCAGCTTGCAAACACGTAGGCGTCCGGCCAGACAAGGGGCATGGGCAGCGCGCCGATGCACACAGCGATGTAAATGTATTTTATCGCCTCTGCCTGCGGGGCGTAAAGCTTTAGGATAAGCGGCATAAGCGGCAGAAGGATCACAAGCGAGAACGCCAGGATCCACCGCCCGGCCCAGATGATGCCCTTGCAGTAAAAGCGCGCAAGGCGCATGTCTTTTGCGCCGATACACTGCCCGCACACCGTGGCGGCGATGCTGGTAAGGGAATAGGCAAACACGTAAAACAGCAAAAAGACGGAATTGGCCACGCCCTGCGCGTCGGTCTGCAGGCCGGGAAGGGTGGCGATGTACAACTGCACCAGCAGCATCCCGCCCTGAAACAGCACCTGCTCCACCGACAGCGGAACGCCAAGGCTCACGATGTCCTTCAGCGTCCTTTTTTCGATGCGCGCAAAATCTCTCCAGCGCATGTGGAGCGCGCACGCGGGGCGCATAAGCCAAAACAGCGCAAACGCCATGCCGATGACGCGCGCCGTGAGATACGATAGCGCGCTTCCGCTTACGCCAAGGTGAAGGACGTTGATGTAAAGCAGTGAGCAGATCAAATGGATGCTATTGATCACCAGCGTAAGCGCCAGGCTGCTCTTTGTGTCGCCCATGCTGCGAAAGGCCGTAAAAATACCGTTGAACAGGGAATAGGGGATCATGGATACCCCCATCACGCTAAGGTATTCGCCGGCAGCCTCCACCACCTGCACATCTGCCGCGGGGTAGAGCAGGCGCACGATCTGCGCGCCAAAGAGGTAAAGCAAAATGCCGATCAGGCTTCCAAACACCGTGCACAGGGTGCAGCTTTGCCCGATCGCCCTGCGCATGGAAAGCGCGTCGCCCGCGCCCTTGGCCCTTGCAATCACGATGCCCGCGCCCGTGGCGATGGCAGAAAACAAAACGTAAGCAAGGTTGCTCACCACAAACGCGTCGTTTACGGCGGAGATCGCGCCCATCCCGGAGGAGCTCACCATCGCGCCGGACAAAAGCCCGATGCCGTAGATAAACAATTGATCGAGCAGCAGAGGGATAAACATACCCCTCAGCTGCTCGTAGTGAAACAGCGGCGAATCAAATCGCCGCTTGAGCTGTGCCTGCACGCGCGCGTGCAGGCCTGTAAGCACGGTTGTCAGGCTCGTATATCCTCGCCCCTGAAGTATTTTTTGAGCGGCTCGTAGATCAGCATCGCGACGACCTCGGTGATCACGATCTCAGCCAGCATGTACCAGCCGTTGTACAGCAAAGAGTAGATCCACGGGCTGGTCATGGTCATGTTCATGAAGCTTTCCGGCATCCAGCCGCCCCAGATCCATACGCCGGTCACGTAGTGGCAGGCAAAGCGAAGCAGCAGCGAAACCAGAATGCCCACGAAAAGGGCCTTGCGGGTCTTGCCAAAGATCGTATCGAAAAAGCCGGAGAGGCCGACGAAGGTGTAGGCCACCACGTAGTCCAGCGCGATCACGCCCACTGCTGTTGCAAAGGTAGTAGCGTAGCCCACGTTGTCAAGGCCGAAGAGCAGCTGGATCACGCCGTAAACGAAGCCCGTCACCAGACCCCATTTCCAGCCCCAGCGATGGCTCACCAGAATGATGGGCAGCATGCTTACGATGGTCACGCCGCCGCCAAAGGGCAGGTCGATCTTGATCAGGCTCAGCACCGTTGCGATTGCGATCATGATGGCGCTTTCCACCATCATGCGCGTTGTGGTCTTGGACATATACATACCTCCTAAAAATATCGTGCCGCAAATACATCGGCACGAAAAGCAGATATGTACATGCTCCCTACGCCGGTAT
>CADBNW010000033.1 GCA_902796025.1 uncultured Eubacteriales bacterium | reverse complement strand
TTTCCCGCACGGCGGCGCGTCCATTTTCACCTTCAACATCAAGGGCGGCAAAGAGGAGGCCTTCCGCTTCATCGATAATCTGAAGCTGTTCTCGCTTTTGGCCAACGTCGCGGACGTCAAGAGTCTGGTCATCCATCCCGCGACCACCACGCACTCCCAGCTAAGCGACGAGGAGCTCGAGGCCTGCGGCATCCACCAAAACACCATCCGCCTCTCCATCGGCACCGAGCATATCGACGACATCATCGCAGATCTTGAAAACGGCTTTTCAGCGCTGAAGGGCTGATAAAAGCCCGAAAGGAAGGATAGCTATGTCCAAAATATATAAAGGAACGCTGGGCCTGATCGGCAACACCCCGCTGGTCGAGCTGACCAACATCGAACGGGAGCTGGGGCTCCAGGCGACCCTGCTTGCAAAGCTTGAATACTTCAACCCCGCCGGCTCCGTCAAGGACAGGATCGCCAAGGCCATGATCGAGGACGCGGAGCAAAAGGGCCTGCTTAAGCCGGGCTCCGTCATCATCGAGCCCACCTCCGGCAACACCGGCATCGGCCTTGCGGCGATCGCCGCGGCCAAAGGCTACCGCATCATCCTGACCATGCCCGAGACCATGAGCCAGGAGCGCAGGAACATCCTGAAGGCCTACGGCGCGGAGCTGGTTTTGACCGAGGGCGCAAAGGGTATGAAGGGCGCCATCGCAAAAGCGGAGGAGCTGGCAAAGGAGATCCCCGGCAGCTTCATCCCCGCCCAGTTCGATAACCCCGCCAACCCCGCGATCCACCGCGCGACCACGGGCCCCGAGATCTGGAACGACACCGACGGGCAGGTGGATATCTTCGTAGCAGGCGTCGGCACCGGCGGCACGCTGACCGGCGTAGGGGAGTACCTGAAGAGTCAAAAGCCGCAGGTAAAGATCGTGGCCGTGGAGCCTATCGATTCTCCCGTGCTTTCGCAGGGGAAGGCCGGCCCCCACAAGATCCAGGGCATCGGCGCGGGCTTCGTGCCAAGCGTGCTGAACACCAAAATCTACGACGAGATCCTGCCGCAAAGCAGCGACGACGCCTTTTCTGCCGCAAAGCAGCTTGCCAAAAAAGAGGGTATCTCCGTCGGCATTTCCTCCGGCGCGGCCCTGAACGCGGCCATCCAGCTGGCCCAGCGCCCGGAAAACGCGGGCAAGACCATCGTGGCGCTGCTTCCGGACAGCGGCGACCGCTACTATTCCACCCCGCTGTTTGCAAACGAGTAAGCCTTCCGCTTTTCACAGCCTCTGTCTTTGCCGCCCTATAATGGGGCGGCAAATTTTGATCTTGATTTTCCTCTTATTTAACACAAATCCTCATTTTTTGTATTTTTTGTATTTCTCCCGTGCTATAATGCTACCGTCAGATTTGGGCGCGGGACGAAACGCGCTGTTTCCTCCAAGGCCAGCGCGCCGCACTTTTCTCCGGAGGATTTTTGTTATTTTTCTTCCATGGGATTTACATTTACGCTTTAATGTGTTAAAATCAAATCAGCTCAGACTGATCTGACGAAACTCTTAAGTGAAGGGGGCCCAGAACGTGGCAAAATACGACAAATCCGCCCGCAGCCTGGACATGTACCGGGCGATACTGGAGCTGAAGGACATCGACGAATGCATGCGCTTCTTCGACGACCTGTGCTCTCCGCGCGAGCTTAAGAGCATGGAGCAGCGCTTCGACGTGGCGGTGTACCTGATGCAGGACAAGGTCTACACCGACATCGTGGAAACGACCGGAGCCTCCAGCGCGACGGTCAGCCGCGTGCGCAGAAACATTCTGGACAACGAAGCCGGCGGCGCCATGCGCGACGTGATCGACCGGCTCAAGCTGGCCAGCACTCAGGACGGGACGCATTCATAGCGCCGCCGTTTTCCACGCGAAAGGATTGTAAAAACCCATGGAACGTTATTTTCAGCCGGAAATCGAAACCGCCTCACGCGAGCAAATCCTCGCCTGGCAAAATGAGCGCCTGGTAAAGCAGGTAAAGCATGTATGGGAGCGCGTGCCCTATTACCGCAAAAAAATGGAGGAGAAGGGCTTAACTCCAGACGACATCAAGGGCGTAGCGGATCTTCACAAGCTGCCCTTCCTAAGCAAAGCGGACCTTCGGGAATGCTATCCCTACGGCCTCGTAGCCGAGCCGCTTGAAAACTGCGTGCGCATCCAGTCCACCTCCGGCACCACCGGCAAGCGCGTGGTCGCCTTTTATACCCAGGCGGACATCGACCTTTGGGAGGACTGCTGCGCAAGGGCCATCGTGGCCGCGGGCGGCAGCAACAAGGACGTGTGCCAGGTCTCCTACGGATACGGCCTGTTCACCGGCGGCCCGGGCCTGAACGGCGGCAGCCACAAGGTCGGATGCCTCACCGTTCCCATGTCCTCCGGCAACACGGAGCGGCAGATCATGTTCATCCGCGATCTCAGCGCCACGATCCTTTGCTGTACGCCCTCCTACGCCGCCTACCTCGGCGAAACAATGAAGGAAATGGGCCTTGGACCGGATGACATCCCCCTCAAGGCCGGCATCTTCGGCGCGGAGGCGTGGAGCGAGGAAATGCGCCATGACATCGAAAAGACCCTGGGCATCAAGGCCTACGACATCTACGGCCTTACCGAGCTCTCCGGCCCCGGCGTGGCCTTCGAGTGTTCCGCGCAAAGCGGCATGCACATCAACGAGGACCACTTTATCGCCGAGATCATCGACCCCGAGACCGGCGAGGT
>CADBNW010000032.1 GCA_902796025.1 uncultured Eubacteriales bacterium | reverse complement strand
TGCACGGCCTTCAGATTCATGCTGGCGCGGTCGATGCTGTGCGCGCGGCAGATGTCGTCGATGCCGCTTTGCAGCTTTAAAAAGAGCTTTTTGCACCACTCGCTGATGACCGGCGCAAGCTCCGGGATGCTGTCAAGGTCGCTTAGCAGCTGCTGAGTGCCCTGCACGATGTGGGGCTGCATGTCGTCGATGGTGCGAATGCCGCTTTTTTTCCACTGATCCAGCACCGGAAGCACCACGTCGTTTATGATGTGGCCGCTTAAAACACTGGCCATGGGGGTTGTGAGCCACTCCAGGGAATCCGTGACCAATTGCTTGATGCGGCCGTCGTTAAAGAAGGCCTCGATATCGGCGTAGAAGTCCTCAAGGTGCTTATCCACGCGCCCGGCGTAGGCCAGGCCCTTGGCGATGGAAAACTCCGGCTCGGGGCACACCACGACGGTAGCATTCGGGAACTCCCTTGCGCAGGCCTCGCGGAAAAAGCTCATGCGGCTGGCACCGCCGGTCAAAATCAATAGGCGCGGGGGATCGTCCTTGGTGGAATTGCCCGCGTGGCGCAATAGGTCATTCAGGCACTCCTGGAAGGTGACGCCGTGAAGCTCGTCCAGCGGGGTAGAGATGATGTCCCGCATGATGGCCTCGTTCAGCTCGAAGCGAAGCTTCAGCGGTTCGTCGTAGTAGATCGTTTCGGTGGCTACGCAGGGGGTGGACTGCCAGCTTTCTTCGCTTAAGAAATACTGCTCCTTTAAGCGCCTTGCGACCAGCTCGCAGCGGTTCTTCCAGGACGTGGATTCCTCAAACACCGCTTCGATCTCGCTTCGTAAGGGGCTGCGTTTAACGGCCTTTCGCAGCATGCACGCCTCAATCAGCCCGCCGCCCAGGGACACGTCGCCAAAGGTGCCGATGTCGGATTCCCGCCCGTTGATGATGTAGGCAAAATCGGTGGTGGAGGAGCCGATGTCGATGATCAGCGTGGTTTCGCGCAGCTGCTCGGGGCTGATGTTCAATTCGTGCGCGTAGCGGGCGTAGAAAAACGCGGCGCGGGATTCCGATACGATGTGCACGTCCCCAAGCCCCGCCCGGCGCATGATCTCAGCGTAGCGCTCGCGCTCCTTTGCGCTCCAGCCCGCGGGACAGCCCACGGTGACGAAGCAATCGCTGTCGAAAAGGCCGGGATCGTCCGTCTCCAGCTGATGCTTTATGCCGTAGGCGAAGCGCTCGATGTCGCGCCGGGCGTCGTCGCTGGTCAGGTAGCGGCTTTTGAAGCGGCTGCGCAGGTGTGCGACCTTGCGGTCGAGCAGCGCCTTTTCGCCCACGCGCACCTCGTTGTCGCTCATGCCCACGATGGACACGATGCTGCTGTAGCCGTCGATGGGCAGGATGCTTGGCTCTATGACGCTGTTTTCCTCAAGCAGCGCCACGGCGCTTTCGCCGTCGCCGATGTCTATACCGATGTACTTCATTTATTCGTCCTCTGAGCTGTAGCCAAGGCTCACGATGGCCAGGCCGCGCGAAATGAGCTGCTTGTCTCTGACCACCGCGGGCACGATGGTGCGGGTAGCGCGCTTGGTGGGCATGGTGTCAAACAGCGCCTCGTTGTCGGGAGTATATTCCAAAAATTCGTATCCCTTGGTGATGGACAGCGCGGTGATGGCGGTCATCAATTCGTCGGGCACGCTGTCCGGATCCTCGCGCTTCATGCTGGTAGCCAGGGTGATGATGCGCACGATGGAATCGTCCGAGCCGCCGCTCTCGGAGGGGATGCTCAAAAATGCGTCCAGATCCCGGTCGATGGCCTCCATGCGCCGCTCCGCCAGGGAGAACAGGGCGTTTGTATCCACGCTTTGGCTGACGCTGACTTCATCGCCCTTGCGCGGCAGAAAGTAGGCTACTGCGCTAAGCAGTATCGAGCACAGGATAAACAGGCCCCAGACGATCTTGCCCTCGTTCCATGCAAAGTACAAAGCCCCAAGCCCGGTAAGCAGCGAAAGCGCCTCCAAAAGCAGGGAAATGCTTAGCAGCCTGCGCTTGCCGGATTTGGAAAGGGTCGGGGGATTCAGCGCCGAATAGGCGGAGACAAGACCGCCCTCGTGGGAAAACAGTATGCTGCCCAGCTGTCTTGCGGTAGAGGTGGGCATCTGCGACAGGGTGAGCTGCTGCGTTTCGGTGAGCATTGCGCTAAGGGCCTTCATGGCCTCGTTGACAGGCATCGCGTCAGGGTAGCTTGCCCGTTCCCGTATCGCCCGATAGTGTTCAAGCGCCAGTGACATAGAACGCTCCTTCTTTGTGATATGTCCATTATACTCCACCCGGCCCGTTTTCGCAAGTGGGCGCAGTTTGCGCTTATAAAACCTTGGCGGCTGAGGCCCTTGGCTTCAGCCGCCTGAAAAGGGATGGGGAGCAGCTACTTGGTTTTGACGTAGGGCTTGCCGTTTGCGGAGGGAACGTGGGATTTGCCGACAAACAGCACAAGCACGATCACCGTGACCACGTAGGGAATCATGGAGATGAGCTGCATGTCGATGCCGCTGGAGCCGCCAAGCACGACCTTGAGGCCGGAGCAGAAGCCAAACAGCAGGCAGCCGATCAGCGCGCCCTGGGGCTTGAACTTGCCGAAGATCACGGCGGCGATCGCGATAAAGCCCTGGCCCACGATGGAGATCGGGCGGAACTGGGTGGAGATGGTCATCGTGACGCACGCGCCGCCAAGGCCCGCCAGGAAGCCGGAGATGCATACGCAGAGGAAGCGCATGCCGATCACGTTGATGCCCAGGGTCTCGCAGGCCTTGGGGTGCTCGCCGCAGGCGCGAAGGCGCAGGCCGAAGCTGGTTTTGTAAAATACGAACCACACGACCAGCGCAAACAGGAATACCAGATAGGTGGAGGCGTAGGTGGCAAACACGTTGTCCATGAAGCGGCCAAACACGGTGTTTGTGTCAAACAGGCCGGCAAAGAGCTTGGGAATGGTCTGCACGCCCTGCTTTAATGCGGGGGTGTCGGTGGAATTGAACAGCACCATGCCGATCATGATCACGATGCCGGGGCCCATCATGTTGATGGCGGTGCCGGCGATGGTCTGGTCAGCGCCGAGCTTTACGGTGGCGACAGCGTGCAGCATGCCGAAGAACGCGCCCGCAAGGCCGCCGCACAAAAAGCCGATCCAGGGATTGCCGGTAAAGTAAGCGACTACGGTGCCAGTGAAGGCGCCGGCGGTCATCATGCCCTCGATGCCGATGTTGACCACGCCGCTGACCTAGGAAAAGCAGCTGCCGAGGCTGGCGTACAGCAGGGGCGTCATGTAAATCAGGGTTGCAAACAGGATGGTGCCTAAGCTTTGAACGAAGTCGGTCATTTAATGGTCGCCCCCTTTGCGCTGCCGGAATTGTTGCCGTCAGTCGGTTTTTTGCTGCGCTTTAAGTACTTCACGTAGCGGAAAATGACGGAGATGGCGATAAAGAACACGACCGTGCCGATGATGACGTTGATCAGCTGCGTCGGCACGCATCTTAAGCCGTCGTCGGAGCGAACGAGCGTCAGACGGCTGCCGCCGAAGATCAACGCTCCGTAGAAGATGCCCGAGATAAACACGCCGAACGGGTTTGTACAGCCGATCAGCGCCACGACGATGCCGGCAAAACCGTAGCCCTCCTGAGAGCTGAAAACGCTGATGCGCTTTGCACGCCCCATCAACAGCAGGGCCCCGGCCAGGCCGGCCAGCGCGCCGGAGATGGCCAGCGAGACGATGATGGAACGATTGACGCTGATGCCGCCGTACTCCGCCGCGTAGCGGTTAAAGCCCACGGATTTGAGCTCGTATCCCAGGGTGGTCTTTTCGATGATGAACCAGATCACGACCGTGAGTACGATTGCGATGATGATACCCCAGTTGAAGCTTTTGTCCAGACCCATGGATGTGTTGAAATCCTTGGGGAAGGTGATCATGGCGTTGCTGCTGATGTTCTGCGTGGCCTCGGTGGAGCCGGTGTTTTTGATGCCGGGAAGGCCCGCGATAAAGTTTGACAGGTAGAACGCGATCCAGTTGAACATGATCATGCTGAGCACTTCGTTGATGCCGCGGTAGGTCTTTAAAACTGCGACGATGCAGGCCCAGAGCGCGCCGGCGATCATGGCTGTGAGGAAGCACAGGGGAATGAGCAGCCAGGAGGGAAGGTCTTTGCACACGATGCCGATGACGGCCGCCGTGATGGCGCCCATGACGAACTGACCTTCCGCGCCGATGTTGAAAACGCCGGTTTTAAACGAGAACATGACCGAAAGCCCTGCCACGATGTAGGGGACGGAGTACACGATCACGGTGGAGAAGCCCTTGAGCGTCGTAACGCTGTCGATCAGCTTTCCGTACGCGCGATCCACCGGAAGCCCCATGATGACAAGGAAGATCGCGCCCACAAGGAAACCGAGAATGATGGACAGCAGGATGTGGATGAACGTGTTTTCGGATATGAAATCCAGCACGCCCTTTTTTCTTGTTGAACCAAGTGATTTCTGCGTCATGCTTTTTTACCTCCCGCCATCATGAGTCCGAGGTCGTTTTCGTTGGCCTCCGCAGCCGGGATCGTGCTGACGATTTTTCCGTCGAAGATGACATCGATCACGTCGGAAAGACTCATGATCTCGTCCAGCTCGAAGGAGACCAGCAGCACGGCCTTGCCGCGATTGCGCTGCTCAACGATATACTTGTGCACGTACTCGATCGCGCCTACGTCCAGGCCGCGGGTGGGGTTGACGGCGATGAGCAGATCCTTGTCGTTTTGCACCTCGCGGGCGATGATGACCTTTTGCTGGTTACCGCCGGAGAGGGTGCCCGCCGGGCGCTTTTCGCTCTGCCGGGGACGGATGTCGTAATCCTCGATGGATTTGGTGGCGTGGGCAAAGATGGGCTGCCGCTGGAGGATATGCGTTTTTGCAAAGGGGTTCTGGGCGTAGTTTTGAAGGATCAGATTGTCTTCGATCGAAAAATCCAGCACGAGGCCATGCTTCTGGCGGTCCGCCGGGATGCTGGAAACGCCGTGCAGGAAGCCAAAGCGCGGGCTTTTGTTGTAAATGCTGACGCCTTTTACTTTCGCCTCGCCCTTTGTGGCCTTGCGAAGGCCGGTCAGGATCTCGACCAGCTCCGTCTGGCCGTTTCCGTCGATGCCGGCGATGCCCACGATCTCGCCCGCGTGCACGGTGAGGTTAAGCCCCTTCAGGATCTCCACGCCGCGATAGTCCAGGCCGTGCAGATCCTTGACTTCCAATATGACTTCGCCGGGCTCCTTTTCGGCCTTGTCGACCTTGAAGGTGACCTTGCGGCCCACCATCATGCTGGCAAGCTCGTTTTCGTCCACCGTGTCAACGTCCACGGTGCCGATGTACTTGCCCGCGCGGATGATGGTGCAAAAGTCTGCGGCCTCTTTGATCTCCTTTAGCTTGTGGGTGATCAGCAGGATGCTCTTACCGTCCCGGGTCAGGTTGTGCATGATCTGGATGAGCTCCTCGATTTCCTGCGGGGTGAGGGAGGAGGTGGGCTCGTCCAATATCAGGATGTCCGCGCCGCGGTAGAGGGCCTTTAAAATCTCCACGCGCTGCTGCATGCCCACGGAGATGTCCTCAATCTTCGCGTCCGGATCGATGGACAGGCCGTATCGCTTGGAGAGGTCTACCACGTTTTTGCGGGCGGTGGCCATGTCCAGGCGGATGCCCTTTTTGGGCTCCGTGCCAAGGACGATATTCTCCGTCACCGTAAAGGGCTGTACCAGCATGAAGTGCTGGTGCACCATGCCGATGCCGGCTTCGATGGCGTCCTTGGGGCTGTGCATTTCGATTTTTTTGCCGTTTACCAGTATGTCCCCGGAGGTGGGAGTGAGCAGGCCGTAAAGCTGGTTCATCAGGGTGGATTTGCCCGCGCCGTTTTCACCAAGGATCGCGTGGATCTCTCCTTTGTGGACGGTCAGGTTGATGCCATCGTTTGCCACAAAATTGCCGAAGCGCTTGACGATGTTGCGCATTTCGATGGTGGGGGTGTTCATGTCCACGAATTCTTTCGACAAAAAGAATCCCTCCAATCGTGCTGGATTACGCCTGCTCGAGCAGACGGAAGAAGGCGTCTATTTCCGATGCGTGCCGGCCTCGGCAGATGATGTGATGGTTGTTGATGGGCTTTGTGAAGAAGTAGGAGAAGTCGTCAAGCTGCAGCTTGATCTGCGTGCGGCAGAGCATGTCGCTGTAGGGGACGCTGACGATATGCCCCTCCTGGGCGTGATAGCGGCTAAGGTCGCCCTCACACTTAAAGATGGTGCAGTCGCCCTCTTCAAACGTGCCCTGCACGGCCGCGCCGATACCGGATTCAAAGTGCGTGTTCAGGCAAAAATCCTTGAGCATGGTAGTGGGAACGGTGCAGTGGGCAAACACCGCGCTGCCTTCCCTGGTATCAAAGCGGCTGGGGTTGCACAAAAACAGCGGCTCGCCCGTTATGCTGCCCAAGATCGCCATCGAAAGCAGGGAGGGCACGTCGCCCTCGCAGCCGCCGTAAACGCCCAGACTGTTCAAAATGGAAAGCCCCAGGCAGCCGGTGGTGTGCACGCTGTCCAGCAGGTCAAAGCAGCGCACGGTCACGCCGCAAAGATCGTACTTTTTGACCAGGCGGCAAAACGCGCCGTACACGTAAAGGGCCTTTTCGATCTCCGCCTTGTCAAAGGCCTGCGCCCGGAACTGATCGGTATACTGGTTGGGCTCGTAGGCCTGCTTGCTGATTTCCGAAAGCAGCTCGTCCATGGGGATGGACACAAAGCCAAGGCCCAGCTTTTTCATCATGGCGTCGGGGCTGTAGCTGCTTGCGATCAGCCAGTCGCTGGGCGCGCCGATGCAGCCGAGCTTTTTGCCGCGCAGCCTCGCAAGGGCGCGGTGCGCGTTTTTGAGGGCGCGGATCTTTTCAGCCACCTGCTTGATGTCGCCGTGCAGGATCTCGCCGCTGCCGCCGTGCTTGTTTAGGTAGCTCAGGATCTCCATGGAAGCGGCAAGGGAGTTGGAATCGCCGCTTGTCAGGATGTAGCAGTGGCGCGCCTTTAAGGATTCGAAGACCTCAAGAAAGTAGCCCTCGCTTCCGCCGGAGGCTACGTACAAAAGCGCAAAGTCGTCTGCAAGGTACGTGGACAGCTCCACGCGCTTGAGCTCTTCGCCAAGCTCTTTTTCGAGGGAGGCGATAAAGCGGTGCATCCGCTCGTCGGTGATCTGCGTAAGGGGACTGCGTATCTGGTAAAAGTCGATCATATTGCCTGCACACCTCTCCTGCATGTGATGATAAAATCCTTTGATTACAGGATATTGTACCACATTTCATGCGGTTTGAAAACTACCCTGCATTAAATTAAAGAAATTAAAAAAAGCCGCCCGACTTGCGTCGAAGCGGCTTTTTGTGCGAAGGATTATAGCTTGATTACTTGGCCAGCTCGAAGGTGGGGCAAGCATCCAGCGTGGTGGGAACGGTCTTCTCGCCCGCGATGATGGCGGCCTTGGCGGCCTCTACCAGCGCCAGAACGTCCTCGGGAATGTTGTCACGGGTGGGAGCGATGTCCACGCCGCCGTTGGACAGGTCGTACATATGAACGCCGGGGGTGAACGTGCCGGCCTTCACAGCCTTGGAGATGTCCTGGGAAGCGGTGTCAACGCGCTTCATGGCGGAGGTGATGATGCGGTCGTTGCCCAGCACGACAGCCTGGTCGCTGTCAACGCCGATGCCCCAGATGCCTTCCTCTTTGCAGGTGTTCATGGCGCCGATGCCGGTGCCGCCCGCCGCGTGGTAGATGACGTCCGCGCCATTGGTGATCATTCCCTTGGCCGCGGTGGCGCCGCCGGCGATGTCACCAAAGTTGTTGGCGTTGTACTGCAGCACCTTGGCTTCGGGGCAGGTCTCAAGAACGCCGGTGATGAAGCCGATGCCGAACAGGTTCATGCTGTCGGACACCATGCCCTGGATGTAACCCACGATCTTGCTGGTGGTGACGCTGCCGGCAACCAGGCCTACCAGGTAGGAAGCCTGCTCCTGAGCGAACATCAGGCAAGCGACGTTGGGCAGATCGATGGAAGCGTCGTCGATGATGGCGAACAGCTGGTCGGGGTTGTCCTCCGCGGCCTCGCGGGTCGCGTCAGCCAGCATGTAGCCTACGCAGATGATCAGGTCGTAGCCTTCGTCGATGAAGGTGTTGATGTTGGTCTGATAGTCGGCGTCGGTCTTGCTTTCCAGATAGTTCACTTCAAAGGAAGGATCCTCAGCGGCCAGGGCGACCAGGCCTTCCCAGGAGGTCTGGTTGAAGGAGTTGTCGTTTACGCCGCCAACGTCGGTCACCATGCCGATTTTGCAGGTGCCTTCGGCCATGGAGGGAACGCTCAGTGCAAGCATCATGCACAGGGCCAGAACGATGGAGAGAACCTTTCTCATGCTTATGTGCCTCCAATATTTATTAACAGACTGCTTTTGCGCCTGTCGCAAACCATATTATAACGAAATACTGTGTAAAAAATCAAGCCCGAATTGCTTTGGCCGGGCCTTCTGCGCGAAATTTACAGTTTGCTTTTGATGGAAACGAAATCCGCGCGAAAGCATGTTAAAATAATATTAAATCGGCCGCGCGGGCCATTCTTATGATATAATTCAAGCATCATTTACGGAGGTGAGCCTATGAAAAAGCTTTGGGCAGAATTCAAGGCCTTTGCGTTCAAGGGCAACGTGATCGACCTGGCAGTAGGTATGATCATCGGCGCTGCGTTTACGGCCATCGTAAACGCCCTCGTCAACAGCATCGTCATGCCGCTTCTTTCCCTGATCACCGGCAAGGTGGATTTCAGCCAGATGAAGTGGACCATCGGCAGCAAGACCACCACCATCGCCGAAACCGGCGAGGTCGTCGTGGAGAGAGCCGGTACCGACATCCCCTACGGCCAGTTCCTGCAGGCGATCTTTACCTTCCTGTGCACGGCTGTAGCCATCTTCCTGCTGGTAAAGGCCATC
>CADBNW010000031.1 GCA_902796025.1 uncultured Eubacteriales bacterium | reverse complement strand
GGCTCCCTGTTCGATGCCAACCAGACCATGGTCACCAAGATCGACGATGACACCTATCAGGTGCAGGTCGTGTCTTGGTACGACAACGAGAACAGCTACACCAGCCAGATGGTCCGCACCATCAAGTACTTCGCGGAGCTGAAGTAATTTTGCAGGCCATTCGTTGGGATACCATCGTAGGCTTACCAAAGTCAGGATCGTAAAGGTACGATAACTGTTTGCCCCACTTTCCAAGCAGAAATTGTAAGGAAAGTGGGGCTTTTTATGCCGTGGGATTTGAACTTGTCGAAATCGAAGAAGCGAAGGCGTATCACGTCAGGCAATTTCTGGCATGGTTGGACGACGAAGGCAGGCAAGTGAAATATATCTGTGAATAGATGGCGGCCTGGCTGTCCCAGGAGAAGCATTATTCAAAGAATAAAGGCAGGTCTGCAATTTGTCCTGCCTCTTTTCGTTTCAGCAGCTGCTTGCTTCCAATGCAGCCTTCAGCTTTGGTATATCCTCTATGACAGTCTTATACACATCGCCAAAATCGATGATCCCGTATTGATGCGCCGCGATATTGCGAAATCCCCGAATGGATTTCCACGGGATCTGCGGCATCGTGGCCTGATAATCCTCGCTCAGCGCCTTTGACAGTTCTCCGATGTTGATAAGGGACATCACGACTGCCTTCTGCCACATTTTATCGCCGCTCAGCGTTTCCAGGCTTCTGCCTGCGGTAAAGGCTTCGATATCCTCGATCTCCTCTAACAGCTTTTGGCGGATCGAATGGTTGCGTTCCTTATGCTCCATACATATGCACCGTCCTGTCGATTTGCAGTCCGTCATTTTGCTTGCGCGGAAGCTTGACGATATCCACATCCAAATCAAGCAGCTCCGACAGTGTTTCACGAAGGCCACAGATATGCAGAAGAGAAGTCGGGTTTTCCGAAAACTCCACGAGAATATCCACATCGCTCTCAGCGTCCGCTGTGCCGTTGGCGTAGGAACCGAACAGTTCAACGCGCTTGACCGGGTATTCCGCCGCGGCCTGCTGAATAGCCTTCCGAATCATTTCCAGTGTTGGCATAAATCCGTCCCTCCTTCCAAATACAGTATAGCATAAACCTAGCTCCCTGTGCAATCGTGAAGCGTCTGTTTTTAAAAACAGTGTGATTCTTGGTTTTGCAACCGGCTTTTATCATGCCAGAAGGAGCTATTTCAGCGTAACATCCTCCCGCTCAACAGTCGTGCGCAGGATCTCTTCATACGGCCTGTCACAATTCCAGAGCATTTCAGAAAGCAGCGCTACTGGCAGAGGGATATCGCGCTCAAACACGCCATCCTCGACCAGGGCATAGATTTCCCCGCATCGGCCTTTCCATTTGCGCACGATATCCAGGCAAAGATCGCCGTGCGCTATCCATTCGCCCTGCAGATAGTGCCAGATAGGATCTGTCTCTTTTTTGCGTCGCTGGATCGTGTCTTCGTCGGCGTTGCCAATGGCGGACGCTTCGGTCTGATGCTTGAAGCTGCTCCATTTGAGCTGGATCATGCTTTTGAACACTGCGCCTGTCGCAGCCTGATTTGGTCTAAGCGACAGGATGCGCTCGGTAAACGCATGGGTCTTCTCCCGTTCGCTTGTCCGGTCGGCCATCGCGTGATAGGGGAAGTCCCCGCAGTTTTCCCACACGATGTGCACGCGGGGATCGAGCTGCGCAATGTACTCCAGCCTGTTTTTTACCGACTGGGCGTGCAGTCCAAATTGCAGCAAAAGGCCCGGATGTCTGCTTAGCAGCTTGCGTGCCGTTCGGTTTACGAATTCGACGGCCGCTTTGGCAATGATCTGTCCATCCAGCGTCTCCCTTTCCGTTTCCGTAAAGCTTTGGAAATAGATGCCGTCGCCGCCAAGCTGCGCATACTCCGCCTCATATTTTGCCAGGATCGCATCTGAACTTTCTTCCGAAACATCCAGAACCATCTTCGTGTCCCAACCCCAGGAATATCCCCAAATCACCCGGATGCCCAGGCTATGGGCGTAAGCGACGATCTCCCGACCGTTGGAAGGGGCATAGTCGTTCCAGAGGATGATTTCGTTTAGCTTCAGGCGCGCCATGTTCTCAAAAAAGCCGCGGTAATCATACATCGTGTGCCCCCACAGCCAAAGACCGCGCCTCGGAATGGAGGGGCTGGAGATCAGATCGATCGTCGGCAGAGGATCGTTAGAAAACAAATTTCGGAAAAAGTACGGTTCGTCAACGGTGTGCGAAAGATGCGCCTGCGAAAGATAATTGCCTGCAAACTCCATGCAGCCATACATGAGGGCCGTCTCATCCGCACCGTCGATCGTTACGCGCTGCCGCCCGTCAGTCACAGCTTCGACCCGCAAGCGGAAACCGTTTGGCGGTAGTTCCGTTCCATCCGGGATCAGGCCAAGCACGATCGCGTTATGCTCCGTCTCCTCCGTCCTGATTTCCGCTTTGTAACCTGCATAGCTGAAAATGACGTCCGAGATCTGCGATAAGCCGAACCGGACTTTTTCAGAAGTAACGCCATCATAGATGAGTTGCCATTTTTTCATGCCAGGCTCCCCTCGTGCTTTCTGCTGCGCGGTCAGCATGTCCTTTTTTCTCAGTGCAGGACGTCATGAAAACGATCCTGTTTATTCCATGCGCGCCCCCGAATGTTAATTACAGTATAGCATGTTTTCTTTTATGCATCAAGCAGTTTTCGCAGGGAGAGGCGAAACGCCCAAGCCCTCCCCCAACCTCCCCAAAGCCCTTGACATTCCCCATTAAGCATGTTATATTTTATTTGAACATTTATCTTGAGGAGAATCAGTTTTATGAAGTCCTTAGCGCTCCGCCTGCTTGCCGCGGCGCTTTGCCTTGTGCTGCTTTCGTCGCAGGCGCTTGCCGACGCGAGCCATTTTGCCCTGCTCGGGAAGGATCTTGGCCCCTGCAGGCGTTTGACGGGCAGCGCCTACGCGATCCTGGTTTTCGTCAGTACCCCCGCCCATCCGTGGACGCAGAAGCAGAAGGAGGCGGTGTATGACATAAGCTGGTCGTCGCTTGACTACATCCGCGCAAACGCGAAAAAATACCGCACCGATCTCGACATCACCTACGGCTGTCTCGATTTCAGCATCAATACGGAGTACAGTAGAGACCTCGCCTGGTACTGGGAGATCATACACGACGAATTTCACGCGCAGAGCATCCAGCAGGTGTACGATTATTACAAGCAAAGCCTGCAGGTGGACGAAGCGCCCATCCTCTTTTTGTTCAACAGCTGGGATCTGAGCTGCACCTACATGTGCAAGGCCGACTATCCCGGCTGGAACGAGGAGTTTTGCGTCATCTTTTGCGACACGCAAATGCACGATCACTACCTGACGCACGAATTGTACCACCTCTACGGCGCGATCGACCTGTACGACTACAGCGGCGAGGGTGTGGCGCGCATCGCGCACAAGTACTTTGGCAATTGCGACATGAGCTGCACCAGTGCGGACGTTGACGATCTGACCGCCTATCTGATCGGCTGGACGGACAGCCTGAGCGCCAGCGCGCAGGGATTTTTGCGGGAGACGAAGGGGCTGCGCTGAAAGCCTCCGCCTTTCCGTGCGAAGAAGAACAAATACAGATTTCGGAGAAAAAAGCATGTATCGCATCGAAACACCCTCGTTTTTTCTGGAGCTGGATCCGGATACGGTGCCGACCGGCACCCCGCCGGGAGAGTGCATCTTTATCGAGATAAAGTTATGCAGCTCCGGCTTTTCGGCCCAAACGACGGTGCGCGAATTTCTTCGCGGGCTCGTCGGTTTTGCCGATGATCTAAAGGCGCTGGACGACAGCGCAAAGGGCAGCGCCAGGCTGCAAGACTTTGCTACCGATCAGTACATCGAGTTCAGCGCGCAAAAGGGCGGCTACATGAAAGTAACGGGGCAGCTGACCCTGGAGGAGCCTGACGATTGCACGCAGGTCCTCAGCTTTGAAAACAGGCTCGGCTTCACCATGGAGTTCAGAAAATTCGCAAGCCGTCTGCATCATGATTTCAGTGGATTTGTGAACGAATGGAGGAAAAAACCATGAAAAAACTGCTTTGCGCCGCGCTTTGCATCGCGCTGATGCTTTCCTTTGCGGCAAACGCGGAGGTCTTCTCCGCCTCCACGGCCTACGAAGCCCGCACGAAGGCGCTGGCGGTGTTCGACACCTGCGCCTTCTCCGTGGAATACCCGGGCGAAAACTCCTCGCAGGGGCACCTGACCCGCTGGGACAGCACCATACGCATCTACATCGGCGGAAGCCCAAGCTTTCAGGACACAAGGCTCATACAGGATTTCATCATGGAGCTTCAATTGCGCGTGCCGATGATGCCAAACATCATCCTTGTAAACCGCGCGCAGGATTCCAACATGCAGATCTACTTTGTGCGGCTTGATCAAATGGCCACCTATGTGCCCGGCTACGTCTCCGGCAACTGGGGCATGTTCCACTTCAGCTACACCAACTGGCGCATCACAGACGCGCAGATCGGCATCGCCACCGACGTGACCAACCAGTATCAGCGCAACCACCTGATCATGGAGGAGATCGTGGGCGCGCTGGGCCTGACCAACGACCACTACTACTACGAGGATTCCATCGTCTATCAGCCCTGGACCACGGTGCAGCAGCTGTCGGAAGTGGACTGGATCATGCTGAATATGCTCTACAGCCCCCTCACCTACCCCGGCATGCAAAAGCAGGAGCTGCACGAGACCTTTATGGATGAGTGGAGCAGGTAAGCTTTCTTCCGCATATAAGCTAAAGCCATGGCATAGAGGACGCTTCAGGCGATCCGGTACAGCAAAGGCAATAAGCCCCTTGCACAGCGATTGCGCAGGGAGATGACGCGGCAGGAAAAACACCTTTGGTATGATTTTTTGAGGCAGCTTAATCCGCAGGTGCGCAGGCAAAAGCAATTTGGCGTTTACATTGTGGATTTTTATATTGCGCATGCTCGGCTTGTCATAGAGCTCGACGGTTCCCAGCACTACGAGCAGGAGGCAAAGGCATATGACGCGCAAAGGGACGAGTTTTTGCGCGGTCTGGGCTTAAAGGTCATACGATTTTCCAATGTCGATGTCGATACCAACTTTGTTGGCGTTTGCCTTGCCATTGCCAAAGAACTGGGGATCAGCTTTGAGTGGTAGGTTAGGCGAAAGCTTTAAGCAATCAAGCCTTCCCTTCAAAGGAAGGCTAAGGCCGAGGAACCTCGCCGCTTCAAAGCCTTCCCCTTCAGGGGAAGGTGGCAGCCGTAAGGCTGACGGATGAGGTTTTGTCTCGATTTAACGCGTCCAAATTGCCCCTTATTGCTGATCGGTTTGATCCCCCATAATGGCCATCTTCCCGCACTAACCTATACAGAACCACATCCGCCCGGCTTTGCCGGGCACCTTCCCCAGACGGGAAGGCTAAGGAGATGACGAGCCACTCTGCTAAAAAAGCCTTCCCCATCGGGGCGTACTCCATAAAGAAGCTGTTTTGAGGCGGCAATCACCGGTTCAAAAGGATATGAAACCGGCGTGACCGCTGCGGTCACGCCGGTTTTGTCTCTTGGATTTTGTGGGGCAAAATCCGATGCTCGTTCTAACTGTGGACAATAGAAGATCTATTCGGCAAACTGGAATTTTTCTTTATCTATGCTTTTCTAAGCGT
>CADBNW010000030.1 GCA_902796025.1 uncultured Eubacteriales bacterium | reverse complement strand
GGCCTTGGAGGCGGTGTAGACCACGAAGTCGGGGGTGAAGTCCTTCAGCTCTTCCTCGGTGGGCTTGATGAACATGTTGCGCACGAAGTGAGCCTGCCAGGCCACTTCCATGATGAAGCGGATGGCCATGCGGGTGTCCTTGTTGGCGCCGCAGAACGCGTCCACAACGTAGAGCTTCTTGCTGCCGGAGAGCTGGTTCCTGGCCAGATCCTTTACGACCGCCCAGGTCTGCTCGCTCATGGGATGGTTGTCGTTTTTGTAACCCTCGCTGGTCCACCACACGGTGTCCTTGGAGGTCTCGTCCATGACGATGTACTTGTCTTTGGGGCTGCGGCCGGTGTAGATGCCGGTCATAACGTTGATGGCGCCAAGCTCCGTCTCCTTGCCAACCTCGTAGCCGGTCAGGCCGGGCTGGGTCTCGTCCTCAAAGAGCTTTTCGTAGGAGGGATTGTAGATAATCTCGGTAGTGCCGGTGATGCCGTACTTGGTAAGATCGATCTTCGCCATTGCATGTACCTCTTTCTGGATTGTATTTGAATACCCCGGCCTGTTCCCATGCCGGGGCGCAAGCCTTTGAGGATATGATATTCAAACCGCGCGCCCAAATCAATACACTTCCTGTTAAAACCAAATATTCAAAAGGTTGCTTTTTGTGCGGCGGGCAGGATCTGTCCCGCAGGCAGACAAGATCGCGCTGCATAGCGGCTGGGCGCAGCAGATCCAGCCTTCTGCCGAAAGGAAATCACAGTTGCTGTCCCATGACAGGAGGGCGCAAAAAAGGACTGCGTCCCCGTTTCGTGCGGGTTCGCAGTCCTTTGCCCGGGATGCTGTTTCAGCCTTTCTCAGGCTTCGTTCTTTTGCGCCATAGGCGCTTTCCGGGTGGGTGTCAGGCGTCTGGCTCTGGCGCTTCGCTTTCTTCGCCGAAGACGGCGGAAACGTCCTTTACGATCACCTGGTCGCCGGTCAGCAGGTAGGTCTCGTAGCTGCCGCAGTGCGGGCACTTTTTTCCGTGATCGACGGTGCGGTAGATTTCGCCGCAGCTTTTGCAGTAGGTCCTGCCCTCTATGATGATCATTTCGAGCTCGGCCTGCTGGGCGTAGCGGGTCTTTTTCCTTGCCCAGTTGAACGCGTCCGTAAACAGATCCGGCACGATGGAGCTGACCTGGCCTACCTCCATGGTGACCTTTAAGATCTTTTCGGCATGGTATTCCTGGGCGGCTGCGTCCACCTGCTCCAGCACCTTTACAACGATACCCAATTCGTGCATTATTTGGCTTCCTTCTGCGCCTTTTTCCAGGCCTTGCGCTTTGCGCGCATGATTCTTGCTTCCTCAGAGCCGGAATTCAAGATGATCTTGCCCACGCGGCCAAGCTCGTATTTGATCAGCCCCGTCACCTTGTCCTCGGCCACGCGCATGTCGCTGCACTTGGGATTGTCGCGCACCAGGTGGATAGCGTCAAACTGGCACTTGGTGGTGCAAAGGCCGCAGCCTATGCACTTGTTGGGATCCACGTAGGAAGCGCCGCAGCTTAGGCAGCGCGCGGTCTCGCACCTGACCTGCTCCTCGGTAAGGGTAAGGTGCAGATCCTTAAAGGACTTTTTGGGATCCTCGCTGGTATCCATCCCGGCCTCCTGCCGCCCGGCCTTGTCGTAATCCGGAAGGCTTATGTCTTTGGTGTCAAGCGGCGTATAGGCGCGGCGGTTGCGGCCGATGGTCATGTGGGCCTTGGGACGCACGAAGCGGTGCAGGCTCTCCGCGGCCTCGTGGCCCGCGGCGATGGCGTCGATGACGAACTTGGGGCCGGTGTACACGTCGCCGCCCACAAAGATGTCCTCCTGCGCGGTCTGATAGGTGAACTTGTCCGCCACAGGATAATTGCCGTGCCAGAATTCCACCTTGCTGCCCTTGAGCAGCTCGCCCCATTCGATGCTCTGGCCGATGGCAAAGACGATCTTGTCCGCCTTGAGCTGCATGGTCTTGCTTTCGTCGTAGCTGGGCGCAAACTTGCCGTTTGCGTCGTACACCGAAACGCAGCGCTTAAAGACGATGCCGCGCACCTTGCCGTTTTCGTCTGTCAGGACCTCCTTGGGGCCCCAGCCGTTTTCGATGGCGATGTTCTCTGCAAGGGTCTCGGCGATCTCCTGCCTGGTCGCGGGCATGATCTCGCGGGACTCGAGCGATACCATCTTTACGCTTGCCGCGCCCAGGCGCTGCGCGTTCCTTGCGCAGTCCACGGCCACGTTGCCGCCGCCCACGACCACCACGTCGCCGGCGAAGTTTTCGCGCTTTTCATAGCTTTTGCGAAGGTAGGAGACCGCGATGTCCGTGCCCTCGGCGGTGTCGTTTTTTACGCCGGGGCGCTTGCCGCCCTGGCAGCCGATGGCGATATAGAAGGCCTTGTAGCCCTGGGCGCGCAGTTCGTCAAGCGTAACGTCCTTTCCAACGTTTACGCCGCATTTGATCTCTACGCCCAGCTTTCTGAGCACGTCGATCTCGGCCTCGATCACGTCCTTTTCCAGCTTGTAACTGGGGATGCCGTAGGTCAGCATGCCGCCGGGCGTGGGGTTCTTTTCAAACACCGTGGGCGTATAGCCCATCTCGGCCAGGTAGTACGCGGCGGAGAGACCGGCGGGGCCGCCGCCGATGATGGCGATCTTTTCATCCCACTTGCCGTAGACCGACTGCACGAGCTTTTCGGGCACGTAGCGCTCACTGCTCTTTAGCTCAAGATCCGCAACGAACTTTTTGACCGCGTCGATGGAGACGGGCGCGTCCACCGTGCCTCTGGTGCAGGCGTCCTCGCATCTTTTGTTGCACACGCGGCCGCACACCGAGGGGAAGGGGTTTTCCGTCTTGATCATGGCAAGCGCCTCGCGGTACTTGCCCTCTTTTGCAAGCTTTAAGTACGCCTGGATCGGCACGTGCGCGGGGCAGGCGGCCTTGCAGGGCGCGCTGCCCTGTTCATAGGTGTTGGAGGCTACCTTCGTATCGCGGTAGTTTTCGTCCCAGGCGTATTCGCCCCAGCGCACCTTGTCGGGCAGGATGGCGTGCGGGTACTTGACCTGAGAGCCGTCCTTTTTGCACAGCTTCTGGCCCAGCTTCACCGCGCCCGCGGGGCAGATCTCCACGCACTTGCCGCAGGCGACGCACTTGTCGCGGTCCACCTTTGAGGTGTAGGCGCTGCGGGACAGGTAGGGGGTGTTGAACAGCATGCTGGTGCGCAGGGCGTTGCAGATGCGCACGTTGCAGTTGCAGATATCGAAGATCTTGTTTTCGCCGTCGATGTTGGTGATCTGGTGAACGTAGCCGTTCTTTTCGGCAAGCTCAAAGATCTCCATGGCGCGCTCCTTGGTGATGTAGTGGGCGCGGTGGGTCTCCACGGCATAATCCGCCATGTCGCCAAGTTGTACGCACCAGTCGTTTATGTCGTCCGTGCAGCCGTCGCCAAGCACCGCGCGGGAGGCGCGGCAGGAGCAGATGCCAGCGGCGATGTGCCCCTCGTACTTGTTCAGCCAGTAGGAGATGTGCTCGAGGGAAATGGACTCCTGCTGGGCGTCGATGGCCTTTTCCACCGGGATCACGTGCATGCCGATGCCCATGCCGCCGGGCGCGACCATGTGGGTGATGCCGGCCAGGGGGATGTAGGTCATGCGCTCAAAAAAGGAGGTGACGGCGGGATTTTTTTCGATCCTGTCCACTGAGGAGTTGAACAGCTCCGCGCTGCCGGGAACGAAGAAGGGCAGGCGGTAGCGCTTGATCTTTGGCGCGTTGGCGATGGGATGATCGTCCTTGAGGTTATGAGTATAGTTGTCGCCGTAATCGTATTCGATGATGCCGATCACGGACATCTGCTCGTAGACCTCCTCCACGTGCTTGGGCTCCACGCCCTTGTGGAGCTTGATCAGATCGTCCAGCGTGTAGTGCTTGCGCAGCTTCATTTTGTTGCACATGTCCACCATTTCGGGGGTGAGCATCTCGCGCAGGCCCCAGTACTCCGGGTCGTTCGCGCTGACGCCGCCAAGCTTGTGCGCAACCACGTCCGTGATCCTTCTGCCGAGCTTTGCGTAGCTCTTTTTAAAATCCTTTTCGTTTTGGTACTTGCTGATCACGAATTCATTTTGTTTAAGCATCTGTTCACACCTCAGAGAGTTTATTGATGAACCAGTTTTCAAGCGCGTCCATGTTTTCGCCGGTCTTGGCGGAAACGGGGATCAGGGCCGCAGCGCCGTTTCGCCCGCTTATGTACTGCGCGCACTTTTCCATGTCGAAGTCAAAATATGGCAGCGCGTCGATCTTGCTTACGACCACGAGGTCACTGTTTTGAAATACGAGCGGATACTTGAGGGGCTTATCCTCCCCCTCCGGTACGGACAGGATGACGATATTGAACGTAGCGCCCGTGTCGTACTCCGCGGGGCAGACGAGGTTTCCCACGTTTTCCAGAAATACGAGGTCCAGCCCGTCCCCAAGCTCATTTAAGCCCTGCGCCGTCATGCCCGCGTCCAAATGGCACATGCCGCCCGTGTGAAGCTGCACGGAGCGGCAGCCCGTTTTCCGCGCCACGTTCACGGCGTCGATGTCGGAATCGATGTCCGCCTCCATCACGCCCACGCGGTATTTTTTCATCAGGCGGCAGATCAGCGCGATCAGCAGCGTCGTTTTGCCGCTGCCGGGCGAGGACATCACGTTTACCAGGCACACGCCCTTTTCGCGCAGGCGGGCGCGCAGGGCGTCCGCCTCGCGGTCGTTGTCCTCAAAGACGCTTTTGGATAAGAGAATCGTTTTGACCTGCTGCATGCTGGCTCCCGCTTGCTTTGCCCGATCAGAAGAAGCGGCCAACGATGTCCTTGCTCGCGGCGCAGGTGTCCTCCATGTCGCCAAAGCTCAGGATCTCGCCGGCATAGTAGGTGTTGTTCACGCCCTGAAGCTTTTCGAGCTTGTCGTACCAGCCGTTTTTGTAATCCTCGGAGCTGACGTGCGGGCAGTAGTAGCTTTCCTGCGCGTAGAGCACCTCAGAAATGGGGAACTTCAGCGCCTTTTCGATGTCGTCCTTCATCAGCTGCAGGGTCTTATCGTAGGGCACATCCTTGTCGCCGGTGTGGTTGCGCAGCGCGTACACCGTGCAGGGGCAGTTTTTGCCAAAGTCCTCCCAGCGGTGATAGTACACCATCGCGTGGCCAAGGCGCGCAGGCTCCATGTTTTCAAAGATGTAGCCGGAAATCACGGGGCCCTTGTTTTCCTCGAAGCGGGCGATAAAGTCCACGTACTTTTCGTGCACGATTTTGGAGAACAGCGCCTTTTCGTCCTGGGAGGCGTCCGCGTAGTCCTTGAAGTAGTCAAGGGGCGTCGTGATGATCAGCTTATCGAAGGTCTCGGTGGTTTCGCTGCCGGAAGCGTCCCTTACGGTCACAAGCACCTTGCCGTCCGGGCGCTGCACCTTTACGACCTCGGTATTCAGAAGCGCCGGGTGCTTGAGCTTCCGGTTTACGCTTTCGTAGATCTCCTGCGTGCCGTCCTGCCAGGTCCAAAGGCGCATGCCCACGAACTCGGCGGCGGTGGTCATGTCCAGATACTTAAGCACGTAGGCGGCGGGGATCTCGTCAAAGTAGCCGTAGCCAAAGGAGGTAAACGGCGCGATCCAGATGCGCTGCACCTCGGGCACGTGGTTCAGTTCGCAAAACTCCCTGAACGGCAGCGCCAGGTCCTTCAGGTTCGGGTTCGTGCCGCGGATGTAATTGGGGAAGGCTTCGCCCGCGTTGCTGCCGTCCGCGTTTTTGACGATTTTGGAGATGCCGTCGTATTTGCCCGCGGCAACGCCCAAATGGCCGTAGCAGTCATAGCCCGCGTACTTGGTCTGCATCAGCTTTTTGAGCTTTTTGAACTGCATTTTGAGCTTCAATAGGCCGATGGTCTTTTTGAAGGACTTATCCACCTTGGGATTGAAGGGCTCGATCTTTTCGCCCGTCACGCTGCGGTATTCGCGGCGCATGTTGGGCTCGCCCTTTTTGAAGTTGGGGCCCTTGTGATAGTAGCCGCCGAAGGCCTCCATCTCGGACACCGCGTGGTAGGTGATCGCGCCCATGATGGCGCCGGTTTCGTAGGCGCGCTTTTCGCCGTTTACCTCGATCTTCGGAGAGTACGCCTTGCCGCCCACCTTGTTCAGCTTTTCGTAGATGACGTAATTCTCGTAGCCCTTCTTCTCCAGATACACCGCGCAGGCAAGCCCCGCAGGACCGCCGCCGATGATGCAGACGCGATCGGATGTGTTAGCCATGTTCGTTCTCCTATACAAAATTTAATGATGGATCGAATCCTGGATCTTATTTAGCAGATAGTCTGTAAGCTCCCTTATCCCCTCGCCTGTCCTTGCGCAGGTAAAAAAGAGCTCGGCGTTTTCGTTGCGCCTAAGGATGTTTTTTGCCGCCCGCTCCCGGTCAAAATCAAATATGGGCAAAACGTCCAGCTTGGTGACCGCCACGGCTGTTGCCACTTCAAACATCAGCGGGTATTTGAGCGGCTTATCGTCCCCCTCCGGCACGCTCAAGAGGACCAGATTCATGTTTGCGCCGGTATCAAACTCGGCGGGGCATACGAGGTTTCCGATGTTTTCCAGAAAGATCACGTCCAGCCCGTCCACCCCCAGGGCCCCAAGCGCTTCCTCGCTCATCTGGCAGGTGATGTGGCACGCGCCCCCGGTGTGCATCTGGATGGTGCGGACGCCGGTCTCCCTTTCGATGGTCACAGCGTCCTTGTCGGAATCGATGTCCGCCTCGATCACGCCCACGCGGTAGCGCTTAAGCAAAAGCGGGATGAGCTTTGTCAGAAGCGTGGTCTTTCCCGCGCCCGGCGAAGACATAAGATTGATGTAAAAAACGTTTTTTGCGCGCAGCAAAGCGCGAACGTCCCTGGCCCGTTCGTTGTTTCGGGATACGATGTCCTCTTTGATCGTCACTGTCCTCATAAATGCTATTATAGCATGAACGCCGCAGGAAAACAATGCCCGCCGCCATGCAAAATGCGCCCGGCGCGTGAATTTTCGTGGAACTATCAGCGTCTAAAAAACAAACTACTCCGAGAGGCAGAAAAGGCGGGGAAAGCGCTTTCCGCCGCAACGCGCGATCCAAAGCCTCCTGCCGCCAGAGTTCAAAAAAGCCTTCTTTAGACCGTACCACAATGTTGACATTTGTTGAAGACCTGTGTAAAATGGCAATTGACTAAATCCAATAATCAGGAGGGTTTTCCCGTGTACAGCTATTACGGTTCTTCCTATAGCAGCGGCCCGGGCGCAGGGAGCTTTCTCCTGCTTCTCATCCCGCTGGCTCTTGGCATTTTGATGCTTGTATCCCAGTGGCGCCTTTTTACCAAAGCCGGCGAGGAGGGCTGGAAGACGCTCATTCCCGTTTACAACGCCTGCATCTGGTATAAGATCACCTGGGAAACGAGCGTTTTTTGGAAATTCCTGGGCGGCGGAGCAGCCTTCGGCGCACTGGCCGGGATCCTCACTTTTGCCTCGTCCCTTGGCACAGGCAGCCTGAGCATCGCTCCGTCGCTAATGTACATACTGGGCCTTACCTACGTTATAGCCGTCCTCGCTTTTGCCATCAAGGCCCAGCTCTGCGCGGCCCGCTCCTACGGCAAGGGCGGCGCGTTTGCGGCGGGACTGATCTTTTTGCCAGTGATCTTTTTCCCGGTCCTGGCCTTTGGCGACAGCCAGTACATCGGGCCAAATGGCAGCGGGGCCAGCGCAGAAGGATTTGCGGAGGAAAACGGCGAAAACGCGCCAGGCGATCCCGCCGCGCCCCAAAGCGCCCTTAAGCAGGACAGCGCCGCGCTTTCCTCCAAGATGATCTGGGTCGTCGTTTGCGCGTTAGCGCTTTTCCTTATCTCTGGCTTTGCGCCGCGCTTTATCATGGCTATAAAAAGCTACCGCTTGAGGGATGGCCTGCTTGGCAGCGAGACGGTCGGGTTTAGATGGTTTCAGCTCCTGCTTGAAAGCCCGGCCCTTTCCCGCATCGTTTTGAACAGCGCCATCTTTGGTGCGGCAACGCTTGCCGTTTCGCTGCTGTTTTCGCTGCTGGGCGGCGCAGCAGCTGCGTCCCAAGGCCGCCTCGGCAGGGCGCTGCTTGCCGCTTTTGGCGCGGTGATCGCCTTTGTGCCCACGATCGCCTGGGAATCCATCCTGATCGCGCTGCATCTTACGGGAGAAGGCGGCGGCTTTAACCTGCTGATCCCGCTTGTTCACGCGCTGCCCGTGGGCGGCGCAGCCATGATGCTGGGCGCGCTGCTGCCGGGGCTCTGGCCGCAAAACCGCTTTAGCGGCGTGCTGATCGCCCCGCTGCTTGCGCTGAGCTTTTTCTTCTTTGACAGATCGTACATCGGCACGCTTTTATCGAACCCGCTCAACCGGCAGTATACCGAAACGATCGTCTCCCATCTTTACCAGACAAGCTTTCTCAGCTTTCAACTGTCCTACGGCGCGGCAGGCGAATTGTTCCAGTCGGCGATCAATCTGATCCCCGCGCTCATAGGCGCGCTTGCGGTCGGCATGCTGGTAAAGAAAAGCGCTAAAGCCGCTGCTGCGCCGGGAAAGCGCGATGTCCGCGCATCCGCAGCAGGCGGCGTTTTGGCGCTTGTGTGCATGCTGGCGGGCGGGCTTGCGCTCCTCTCCCTCTATCCCGCTGTGATCAGGGAGGACAGCGTGCAAAACGCCGCGCTGGTCAGTTTGCTGACCGGCCTTGCGACAGCCATCCTGGCGTTTTGCGTGTACTTCATCGCGCTGCTTTGCGCAAGGAGATTTGATTCGCGGCACTGGCTCCCCTTATCCCTGCTCATTTTGCTCTGCGTCCCATTTGACCGCCTGTCCGTTATCGATTATTTGGCAGCGCGCGATCTTGGCTTTTTGAATACCGTCGTCATGCCCGTACTGCACAGCGTGGCCAATCCCCTTTCGATCATGCTGCTGCTTGGCGCGGTGATCCTGCGGCCGCAAAGGACGTCCAGCTGCGCTTCCTTTGCCCTGGGCGCTGCGCTGCTGAGCGCAGCCTATGTCGCAGGCGACGCATCTTCTTCCCTGCTTTATCTATCGGATCGCAGCCAGTGGAATCTCGGCATGCTGCTGAGAAACACTGGGATGAGCGGTTCGGCGGCGCTGCCTGAGATCGCAGGCTCACAGGCCGCCGCAAACATCTCTGCCAGCCTGACCGGCGCAATGCTCGTCCTGGCCGCGATACCCGCGGGCCTCGGCGCGGCGCTGTACATAAACGCTGCGCAGCGCGAAATCTAACTTAAACCACACGGGGCTGTCCCCTGCGCCTTTTCTGGCGCGTAAGACAGCCCCGTTCTATATGTCCTGCCATTTCCCGGGCAGAAAACGCCGCACAGTAAAAAGGCAGAAGCGCTATTGCGGCCGGCCATGGAATGGCCGCGGCATTGGCGCTTCTGCCCTTTTGCTTTGCGCCCGGATCAGCCTTCCTGACCCGTGCCCAGGATCTTTGCGGCCTCCTCGTCCTCGTACTGGCGGGTGTACATGTCGTAGTAGTAGCCCTTTTGGGCGATGAGCTCGCGGTGGGTGCCCTTTTCCACGATCTTGCCGTCGCGCACGGCGAGGATGCAGTCGGCGTGGCGCACGGTGGAAAGGCGGTGGGCGATCACGATGGAGGTGCGGCCCTTGATGACGGTATCGATGGCCGCCTGGATCTTCTGCTCCGTGATCGTATCCACGGAGGCGGTGGCTTCGTCCAGGACCAGTATCGCGGGATCGGCAAGGATCGCGCGGGCAAAGGAGATCAGCTGCTTTTCACCGGTGGAGAGCAGATCGCCGCCTTCGCCGACGTCCGTATCCAGGCCCTTTTCCAGGCGGGCGATCACTTCGTCCGCGCTTACCAGGGAGATGGCGCGCCGGATCTGGTCTTCGGTGGCGTTGGGATTGCCGTAGAGCAGGTTTTCCCGCACGGTGCCGCTGAACAGGTGGGGGTTTTGCAGAACGTATCCGATGTGGGAGTGCAGCCACAGCTGGCTTCGCTCCTTTGCGTCGCGGCCGTCGATCAGCACGCGCCCCTGCGTAGGCTCGTAAAAGCGGCACACGAGGTTTACCAGCGTGCTTTTGCCCGCGCCCGTTTCGCCGACGATGGCGATGTTGGAGCCCTGGGGGATCTTAAGGGAGAAGTGGCTCAGCACCTCCTCCTCGCCGTCTGGATAGCGGAAGGTCACGTCCTCAAAGGCGATGTCGCCCCTGAGCGGCTCCCAGTTTTCCTTTTTGGGATAGAAGCTGTCGCCGTATTTTTCGATGACCTCAGGGCTGTCCACCACGTCGCTCTTTACCGCCAGCAGGTTGGTGAAGCGCTCGATGTTCACCTGGGTGGTGATGAGGTCGCTGATCGCGTCGATCAGCCAGCGAATGGGCTCCATGAGCCCCTGCGCGTAGGTCATGAACATCGAAAACGTGCCCACTTCGCTTGTGGCGATCAAATCGTGCTTCCACAAAACGATGGCAAGCGCCGCAGAGGAGGCAAAGCTCATCGTGGCCGCGAAAAGGCCGCGAAGGCGCGCAGCCTGCACGGAGCGCTTTTTCATAAGGCCGGTCTCGGCGACAAAGCGATCCTCCATGCTCTGCTCGATGGCAAGGGTCTTTATGGTCTTTGCGCCGGTTATGCCCTCGTTGAAGTTGGAGGTGATGTTGGAGTTGATCTCGCGGATCTCCCGGTTGGCCTTTACCAGCCGCTTTTGGAAAAAGCTGAACAAAAGCACCACCAGCGGCAAAATGGCAAGCACCAACAGCGCAAGCCGCCAGTTGATGGCAAGCATCATCGCGGCGGCAAACACCAGATAGGAAAGGTGCCACACGCTGTCCATAAGGCTCCAGGAGGCCAAAGAGCCTATGCGCGAGGTGTCGCTTAACACCCTTGCGTGGATGTAGCCAACGCTATTTTGGTTAAAGTAGGAAAACGACAGCGTCTGCAGGTGGCTGAAGGCCGCCTTGCGCAAATCGCGGTTCACGCTGACCTCCACCGTCATGGCCCGGGTGCAGGAGATGTAGGTGGAAAGGGAGCTTAGGGCGATCGCCGCCATGTACACGAGGATGAACAGGGCAAGCGTGTCGAGCTTTCCGCCTGTTACGAAGTGGTCTACGGAGTATTTTTGCAGTCTCGTGTAGGCTACGTCTATGGCGCTTGTCACAAGCCCCCAAAGCGCCATGATCAGGATGACCTTCTTAAAGGGCTTTATAAACGGCAGGATCTTGCCGATGCCGAAAAACCTCAAGTGCTTCTGAGGCGCGCTATGCTCGCTCACTGCGCTTCCTCCTCTCCCAGCCCAAGCTGGCTTTGACAGATGAGGGAGTAAATGCCGCCCGCATCCTTCAATTCGTCGTGCGTGCCCTGCTCCGCCACCCGGCCCTTATCCAGCACGACGATGCGGTCGCAGCGGCTGAGGGTGGTGATCCTGTGGGAGATGATGATCACGGTCGCCTGCCCGAAGTGCTTTTCCAGGGCCTTTCGGATGCGGGCGTCGGTCTGCGTGTCCACTGCGGAAAGGGAATCGTCCAGGATCATGATGGGCGCGTCCTGCGTCAGCATGCGCGCGATGGCCGCGCGCTGCTTCTGCCCGCCGGAGAGGGTCACGCCCCGCTCGCCCACCTTGGTCTCGTAGCCCTGGGCAAAGGAGGTGACCGCCTCGTCAAGGCACGCGTCCTGCGAGGCGCGGCGGATATCGTCGATGGTCAGAAGGGGGTTGGTGATGCCGATGTTTTCTGAGATGGTGCGGCTGAAAAGGTAGGGCTCTTGCAGGACCATACCGATGTTCCTGCGAAGATGCTGGGTAGCGATCTTTCTGATGTCGGTGCCGCCGACGCTTATCGTGCCGTTTCCCTCCGGCAGGTCGTAGAGCTTATCCAGCAAAAACATCAGCGTGCTTTTGCCGCTGCCGGTGCCGCCCAGGATGCCAAGGGTGGTTCCCTGCTTTACGGTAAAGCTTATGTCCTTTAGGATCTCCGGGCAGTTTTCATAGGCGAAGGTCACGTGGTCAAAGCGGATGTCCCCGCGCATGTCGGCCTGCATGGCGCCCGGTGCGTCCTCCTCCTCGCGGCTTTTCATGATGTAGTGCACGCGGTCCACCGACACGGAGGCCTTGCTCAGCTCGCTGATCATGCGCCCAAGCTGCCTTACCGGCCACACAAGCATGTTGTTGTAGGAGATAAAGGAGATGTATTCGCCGCCGCTCATCGAGCCGCGCACGCACATCACCGCGCCCGCGGCCACGATGGCCAAAATCTGCACGCCCACCAATGCGTCTGACAGGCTCCAAAAGCGCGACAGGCTGTAGGCTACCTTGACCCAGAGGGAGGTGTAGTATTTGTTGTGGGCGTCAAAGCGGTCCAGCTCGCTTTTTTCCCGGCCGAAGGCGCGCACCACGCGCACGCCCGTCAGGTTTTCCTGCACCATGGCGGAGAGCTTGCCCTCGTTTTCGTCGCACACCTGAAATTCGCTGCGCACGGTTTTGTGAAAGTGCATGGAGTACCACACGATCACCGGCATCGGGGCGATGGCGATCAGCGTAAGCAGTGGATTCATTGAGCCCATGAAAACGAGGCTCATCACCAGCATGATGACGATGCGGAAAATGCCGGTCATCTGCTCGGAGATGAAATTGCGCATGGTGTCGATGTCCGAGGTGCAGCGCTGGATGATGTCGCCGGTCTTGTTTTTCATGTGCCAGGAGAAGGGCAGTCGCTCGATGTGGCCAAAGAGCTGATCGCGCATGGTCTTGACCAGGGTCTCGGAGCCCTTGGTATTGAACACGCGAAAACTGTACTGGGCCAGCACCTTTACAAGCGCTACCGCCATGATCGCAAGCGCCACGATCCAGATATGGGTCTTTAAGTGCGCAAAGCCGCCAAGCGCGTTAACAATGCGCATGATCCAGGCGGCATAGTGGGGCTCTGCGTCCCCCACCACGTTGTCCACGGTCATGCGGATGATCTGGGGAGTCAGCATGTCCGCAAGGGCGCTTAGGGCCGCTGCCAGGATGCTGACGACAAAAAACAGGCGGGAGCCCTTTAAAAAGCCCCAGATGAGCTGCTGCCTTTGGCGGGAAAGCGTCTTGTCTGCTTGTGTTTTTTTCATAAAGCTCCTTTTTTCAGGGTTTCAAACACGTCTGCGAGCTGGGAGATGGAAAGCTCCTCCCCGCGCACCCGGGCGTCCAGCCCCACGCTTTCAAGCAGCGCGGCGGCGCGTGCCTTATCGAGCCCCCGCGCGGCGCTTAGGTTGTTTACCAGCGTTTTTCGGCGCATGGCGAAGGCGCTTTTGATAAGGGCGATAAAGTCCGCCTTGTCGGCCTCATCCACCTCGCGCGATGCGCGCTTTTCAAAGCGGATCAGCGCGGAATCCACGTGGGGCGGCGGCGTGAAGGCGTCCCGGGGCACGTCCAAAAGCCTTTCCCTTTCGCAGCAAAACATGCAGATCGCGGCAAGGGCGCACCAGCTCTCGTCCCCGGGACGCGCAAGCAGGCGGTCGGCGGCCTCGCTTTGCACCATCAGCGTCATGCTCTCGGGCTCGGTTTGGGCAGTCAAAAGCTTCAGCACGAAATCCGCCGTGATGTAATAGGGCAGGTTGCTCACCACGTGAAAGGGGACTTGGCCAAAATGCTCCGCAAGGAGCTTGGGCAGGTTCAATCGCATCACGTCCCCGTACACGACGCTTGCGTTTGGTACGCCTTCAAGCACCGCCTGAAGCACGCTTTGAAGCCCCGTGTCCAGCTCTACCGCCAGCACCTTAGCGCCCCGCATAGCCAGCGCGCGCGTGAGCAGGCCCGTGCCGGGGCCGACCTCCAGCACGCAAAAGCCCTCCTGCACGCCGGAGAGGCGGGCGATGTCACCAATCAGGGCTTCATCCAGTATAAAGTTTTGCCCCAGCGAGTGCGTGGGCGCAAAGCCGATCCTCTCAAGCGCCAGGCGCGCCCGCAGGGAGGCGGAGATTTCCTGGGACATTTGACCTCCGTAAAAACATTCGCAGCTCAGAGGTTGCGGTTATTGTCTGTAAAAGAACGAAGCGCGGCTATCCGCCGTTTTGCGCTTCCCCGCCGCACATCAGGCGCGCGGCCTCCGCCCGGTCGCCCTGCTCCAGCGCGCGGCGGATGCGCGTGGAGGAGATCTTTTCGATCTGTCCGTCCTCGCCCGGCAGCGTGACCAGCGGAACCACCCTGATTTCAAGGCCCCTTTGCGCGCCAAGCTCCGTTAGCAGCCTGCTGTCTCCGCGGCCGCCCGCGCCAAAGCTGTAATCCGCGCCGCAAACCAGCGCGCAGGGATCGTAGCTGGTACAGAGCATATCAATAAACGCCTCGGGCGAAAGCGCCGAAAGCGCTTTGGTAAAGTGCACCGCCTCCACGCGCTCGATCCCAAGGGCCTGCATGCGGCGTATCTTCTCCGGCGCGCGCATGATCTCAAGCGGCGCTTGGCCGAACAGGCTGCGTGGATTTTCCAAAAACGTATATACCATGGAGGGCTCGCCCTTTTGACGCGCCAGCTCCATACAGGCGCGAAGCACCGCCCTGTGCCCGGGATGCAGTCCGTCAAAGGTGCCCAGCGCGATCACCGGGCGCTGCGCCTTTTGCATGATCCGATAAACCTCTGCTCACCCGCCCAGCCTCGTTTTTGCCAGCCGGGAAATTATGACCTATTATGATTATAAGGTATTTTGCGCGCCGCGTCAACGAAAAATGTATTCCTCAAGCGCGCTCACTGTGTCAAATATTCGCTTTGCGCCCGCCTGCCGAAGACTCTGGGCGCTTGCAAAGCCCCAGGACACCGCGGCAAGCTCCAGCTGGGCGGCCTTTGCGGTCTGCACATCCACGGCGCTGTCGCCCACGTACAGCGTGCGCTCCGGCCGGGCGTTCAGCTGGGACAGGATCAGCCTTGCGCTTGCGGGATCGGGCTTTTTGGGCACCTGCTCGCTTTCGCCCACGGTCAGGTCGATCAAATCGCCAAAGTGCGCCTGCGCCAGCGCTTTTGCGCCGGGGTCGAATTTGTTGGAGCAGATGCCGGCCTTGATGCCCCGCGCCTTCATGCGCTTCAGCAGCGCCGTGATCCCCTCATAGGGATGTGTTTTTACATTGAGATGCTCGGAATACCAGGCCTTGAAGTCGTTGAACACCGCGTCCACCTGGGCCATCGGCGCGCCGACGCCGCAGGCGCGCACGGCCATCATGTACAGGCCGTTGCCCACGTACGAGCGCATTTCGTCAAGCGTGCGGCTTCCCAAGTGCTGCCCTTCGAGCGCATGATTCATCGCCCCCAAAAGATCCTCCAGCGTATCCAGCACCGTGCCGTCCATATCGAAAATAACAAGATCATACTTCACAATCATCACCTCTGCTCTCATCATACATAAGGCGCGTTAAGTTTGCCAGATGCGCAAGGGAATTCACGCAGGTTTCCGGAAAGCTTTTATAGGCCATGGGATAAAACAGCGGTACGCGCCGCTTGCTGCGCGTACCGCTGTTAGGAAAAGCGCCGGTGTTTTCTTAAGCGAAATTTGCTTCAGGCTCAAAACCGAAGCGCTTTCTTTCGCCTGCCAACGCTACATCAGGTGCGTGTCGATGGGTTCAAAATTCAAAAACGCAGTGTCGTCCACGTTGAATATTTTGCGGCCCACGGGATGGGTGTCGTGGATCTTGACGAGCGTGTCCCCCGCCTGTACGTGATACAGCTGGTAGGAGCCCATAAAGCAGCTGAGCACCACCTTGCAGGGAATCAGGCCGCTTTCCGAAAGCCGCACGCCCTCCGGCCGC
>CADBNW010000029.1 GCA_902796025.1 uncultured Eubacteriales bacterium | reverse complement strand
GGGCGCTCCACCTTTTCCAGGCGGTCGAGCCGGTCCTGCACGCGCTTTTTGGCGGCGCTCTGCTTCAAGACCGCGTTGGTGTATTCATGGGTATGGAGCCGCGCCTCGCTGTTGCCCATGCGCTTGGGCGCTTTTTTCACCGAGGCCGCCCATTCGACCTTTTGCTGCATTTGCGCCCTGAGGCGCGCCTGCTCCGAGCGGTACTGCTCGTATTCGAACTGCTGAAAAGCGCGCCTGCGCTCGTTCTCCGCGCGGTACTGGGTGTAATTTCCGGGAAAGTCGGTCAACTGTCCGTCCTGCAAGTGGAGCACACGCGTGCACAGCGCGTCCAATAGCGCCCGGTCGTGGGACACCAGGATCAGCGCCCCGCTGTACCCGCTCAGCAGCTCCTTCAGGCGCTCTGCGCCGCCCGCGTCGAGGTCGGTGGTCGGCTCGTCCGCCAGCAGCAGGGGCGCCCGGGAAGACAGCGCCTCAGCGATGCGCCGACGGGTGAGCTCGCCGCCCGACAGCCCCTGCCCGGCCTGCGGCGCGTCCATGCGGCGCGCCATTTGGGCGCTGCCGTCCATTCGCGCATCGCCGCTTTGGCGGATCAGCGCGGCGGGGCAGCTGCGCCGCACCGTGCCCGCGTCCGGCTCCGTCTCGCCCGCAAGGATCGAAAGCAGTGTCGATTTGCCTGCGCCGTTTTCGCCGATCAGCGCGATTTTTTCACCCTCGTACACGCGCAGCGCGCCCACCTGCAGCACGGTCTGTTCCCCGTAGGATTTTTGCAGTTCGTGTATCTCCAGCAGCAACTTTGCCATAATAAAACACTCCTTCCAGCCGCGAAGGAGTGCAGTACGTCAAACAGAGCCGAGCCGTTATGACGGCAAGCCCTGTGCGGCGACGATTCCTCCTCCGACGGCGTCAAAAACCAAGCCCCGTTTTTGCAAGCGGAGGCCCATTTTGCCACATAAACGTCAGAAGAGTATTTTCTTCATTGCCGCGCCGGAAACCTGCCTTTCTCAAGATGGATGCAGTATAACAGCTTTTTGCCCGTATGTCAACTAGCACGTCCGTTCTTGCGCCCGCAGTCAATCACACCGCACTGCAGTGTTTTCAATCGCCGGGGACTTGACAAGCTTCTTCTATTGTTGTAGAATATACTACAAATGTAGAAGAAGGAACTTCCGAGATGATCAAATCCATTCAAAGCCTCCCTGAGGCGGAGCTGACGGTGATGCAGGCCCTGTGGCAATGCTCCGCGCCTGCCACCCGAGGGGAAATCGAAACAGCCATGCATCCAAAGCGCTCCATGGCCGCAACCACCCTGCTCACCCTGCTTGGGCGTCTTGAGCAGCGGGGCTTTGTCCGCGTGGAAAAGGCAGGCAAAAACAACGTCTATACCCCGCTCATTTCCCGGCGCGATTATCAAACCAGCCAGAGCCGCCGCTTTTTGGACAGGGTATTCGGCGGCAGCGTAAGCGCCTTTGCAAACGCCCTGAGCGAGGGCGCTCTGAGCGAAGAAGAGCTAAAGCAGTTGAAAAGCCTTCTGGGGGAGGACAAATAAGTGCATTCTCTGCTGCTTTTGATCCATGTAATAACGAAGCTTGCATTTGGGCTCATGCTGCTTTGGTCTTTTATCCGGGATTATAAAAAAACCATCAATCCGCACGGCTTGCGTGGCTTCGAGGTCTGGACTGCAGAAGTTCCGCCGCTTCTGTTTCTGGGGCTGATGCTGATCCTGGCGCTGATCACGCTTTTGTCTTCTTCCGCCGCTAATGGATATCAGGGCTATGTGATCTGCCTTGCTTTGAACACCACGCTCTATTACGGACTGCTGGCCTTTTTGATGCCCACGCTTCGCAGGCGCTACAGCGCGCGTGCCTGTGCCTGTCTGTGGATCCTGCCAAATATCAACTCCAATATAGTTTTTATAAAACTGGCGCTGTACCCCTTTCCTCTGGCAGCACTGAAGCTTCCTTTTGATGTGAAGAACCTGCTGTGGATCTGGTTTGCGGGTGCGCTGCTGGTTGCAGGCTTTTATGGTTTACAGCATGTCCTTTTTTGCAGGCGGCTGTTTATAAACGCGCACCCTGCGCAGGGTGAGGTCCTGGAGCTTTGGGAGCGCCTGCAGGAAAACGCCCGAGATCCCAACCTTGTAGACTGGAAGCCGCTGAAACTCTTCATTTCTCCAAACACGTGCACGCCGGTGAGCGTTGGCCTGCGCTTTGCCCGTTCCCGCACCGTGCTGCCGGATAAAAGCTATACCCCGGAAGAACTAACGCTGATTTTCAGGCATGAGCTCATTCACATTTATCGCCGCGACGCTCAAACAAAGCTGATGCTCGCCGTTTGGACTGCCTTTTTGTGGTTTAATCCCCTGATGTGGCTGGCAAGCAGGCGCTGCAGGGAGGACATCGAGCTGTGCTGCGACGAGCTTGCTCTGTTTGAGCAGCCCGATACAAGGCGCAGGGAATATGCTCGACTGCTGCTCAGCCAGACCGGAGACGAGCGCGGCTTTTCCACCTGTATGTCCGCCACAATGAGCGCGCTGCGCTACCGGATGACGAGCATTTTAAAGCCCGTTGTCAAGCGCTCCGGTGAAATGCTGATAGTGTTTGCATTTTTGTTTTTAGCGTTTTCCTACAGCATGTTCAACGTTGCGGACGCGCCGGCAAGTCTGGAGGCCGCAAGCGGCTTTGTCGTGGATTTGATTTCCCCACCCATCCAGACAGATATGGACAAGGATGCATTTCTGATCGGTCAGGATGTGCAAACGCAAGCCCCCTATACAGCGGACATCACGGTCAGATTTCGTGATGAACGCCTTTCACAGCAGATGGCGCAGCTTCCGGCAGATACGTTGTGGAATGCCTTGCGAGGCGAGAAGGTCTACTGTGTAAGGGGAGCCTATGAGGTCGACGATCTTTCCGATGCTGAGGCAGTTTTCGTCCTGCCCGCAGGGGAAGAAAAAATCAGCGTGTCCCTGTATGGCCGCTATGTCCTGATCCAGCGTGGCCGGGACAAAGAGAAATTGTACGTTTTTTCCCATAAGCCGGACTGGCGCAGTCTTCTTCTTCAATGAACCGACGCTGCGGAAGAGGCGTTTCCTTGTGAAATGCCCCCTCCGTAGCTTGAGATTTCATCGGGAACTGATCCGCGAAACAGGATCAGTTCCCGGTCGTGTATGGGAGAGTGGAGCTTGGCCTTTACCTGGTTTTTTGCCGTTTCCCAAAAAATATAAAAATTTTGTTGCGATATAGACAAACGGAAATTTGCATGGTATAATCTCCACATATTTCAAATCCGGGTGTTTTTTAGCTGGATTTAGACTGAATTTGAAGGAGAATGGGTTATGGCATTTCAAAATGCGTATCTTGCAGGTGTTTATGAAAGCGT